>NZ_JBEYVJ010000003.1:0-70914 GCF_040643935.1 Kitasatospora sp. NPDC047058
TCCCGCGGCCGACTGGCAAGGAGTGGACAGTGCCTCAGCGGGTGCGACGGTGGCCGGAATTGTGGCAGCAAGCTGACAACGGGACCGTAAACCGGCCAGGTCCGCGCGGGCCCCGGCGGCGGCGGTGTGCAGCCGCTGCCGCAGCTCCTCGGCATCGACAGGGCCCGGCATCCGGACCACCAGGCTGTGGCATGACGCGGCCTGACTTCTCGACATGGTCGGACTCCTGACGTACGTGAGAGCGGAGCGGGGGCGGGTCAGCGGGCGCTGAAGCCGCCGTCGACGGTGAGGGTGGTCCCGGTGACCTGGCGGGAGTCGTCGCCGGCGAGCCAGAGCGCGGCGCCGGCGATGTCCTGCGGCTCGATGAGCGCGTTCATCGGCTGGGACTGGACGAAGATCTCCTCGTGCTCGTCGACGGCGACGTCGAGCGAGCGGGCGATCTCGGCGAGCATCCGGCCCTCGTGCAGCGGGTCGTCGCGGACGGAGCCGGGGCAGAGCGCGTTGACCCGGACCCGGAACGGCGCGTAGTCGAGGGCGGCGGCCTTGGTCAGGCCGATCAGGCCGTGCTTGGCGGCGACGTAGCCGGCGAAGTGCCGGTAGCCGACCAGGCCGGCGGTGGAGGCGACGTTGATGACGCTGCCGGAGCGCTGCTCGATCATGGCCGGGACGATCGCCTTCGTCATCCGCCAGGCGCCGGTGAGGTCGATGCCGATCATCAGCTCCCACTCGTCCTCGGCGATCTCGTGGACGGCCTTGCCGGAGGGCGCGGCGATGCCGGCGTTGTTGAGCAGGACGTCCACGGTGCCGAATCGTTCCAGCGCCTGGTCGGCGGCCTCGGCCACCGCCGCCGGGTCACGGACGTCGGCGGCCACGGTGTGCACCGCCACGCCGTGCGCCCGGCAGAGCCCGGCGGTGTGGTCCAGCTGGCCGCGCGAACCCAGCGGGTACGGCACGCCGTCGAGATCGCCGGCCACGTCGACCAGCACCAGGTCGGCGCCCTCGGCGGCGAACCGGACGGCGCAGGAGCGGCCGAGGCCGCGCGCCGCACCGGTGACCACGGCGGTCCTGCCCGCGAGCCGGCCGCCCGCGGCGGCGCCGCCCACCACGCCGGTCACGACGCCCGGCCCGCGGGGGCGGCCAGCGCGGCGGTGACGGCCTCGACCACCGGCAGCGGCGAGTCGGCCAGGTACATGTGCCCGCCGGCCGGCTCCACCAGCCGGAACGCGGCGGTGGTGGCCTGCCGCCACTCCTCGGCCTCGGCACGGGTTACCAGGGTGTCCCCGGTGGCGCGCAGCGAGGTGACCGGGGTGTGCAGCGGCTCGTCGGAGCCGGGCCGGTAGTTCTCGTGCATCTCCACGTCCGCCCGCAGGATCGGCAGCAGCAGCTCGCGCATGTCCGGGTCGGCCAGCGCGTCGTGCTCGTAGCCGGCGAACTCCTGCACCCGGGCGAGGAAGGCGTCGTCGTCCAGGCCGGTGGCGCGGTTGCCGCGGCCGGTCCACGGGCCGGGCGAGCCGCTGACGAACAGGTGGGTGAGCCCGCTCTCCGGCTGCCGCTCCAGCACCCGGGCGAGCTCGAAGGCCAGGACGGCGCCCAGGCTGTGCCCGAACAGCGCGACCGGCCCGCCCCCGGCCAGCTCGGCGACCTTCGGCGCGAGTGCGGCGGCCGCGGTGGCGGCGTCGGTGAACGGCTCGTCGAGGAACAGCTCCTCCCGGCCGGGCAGTTGGAGCGGGACTATGCGCGGTGCGGGTGCGGGGAGGTTCTTCCAGGCCCGGTAGAAACCGGCGCCGCCCCCCGCGAAGGGAAGGCACACCAGGGAGTGGGTCATCAGCGGCATCGCTTTCTGGGAAGCTGCGTGGTTTCCACGCTGTCATCGGCGCCCGAGCACGGGCAACGGGCGTTGCAGATTGCTGCCAACGCCCGCTGCCCGCCCGCCCGGTGGGGAGTGTCAGGCGACCGCGTCCATGGCGTCGGCCAGGGACTTCGGCCGCATGTCGGTCCAGTTCTCGTTGATGTAGTCGAGGCAGGCCCGGCGGCCGTCCTCGCCGAACGCGGTGGTCCAGCCGGCCGGGATCTCGGCGAAGGCGGGCCAGAGCGAGTGCTGGTTCTCCTCGTTGACGAGGACCAGGTAGCGGGCGTCGTCGTTCTCGAACGGGTTGCTGGCCATGGCGGGTCTCCTTGGCGGTGGAAGGGTGTGGACGGTCGGGGTCGGGGGCTACGCGGACGGGGCCACGCGCTCGATGAAGTCCGGCAGCCGGTCGACGCCCCAGTACTTGTCGAAGCCGCAGATGAAGAACGGGACGCCGAACACCCCGTCGCGGTGCAGCGAGTTGAGCGCCTCCATGCCCAGTTCGCGGATCCCGGCGTCCTCGTGCGCGCCGGCCAGCAGCTCGGGGTCCAGCCCGATCGTCTCGCCGATCTTGCGCATGGTGTCGGGGGAGGAGATGTCCTCGCCGCGCTCCCACCGGGTGCGGTACGTCTCGGCGATGAACTCCCGCCCGGCGCCGAGCCGTCGGGCCGCGAGGTAGGCGAGGTGGGAGACCGCCCAGCGGGGGGCCGGGTCCACCGGCCACACCATCTCCAGCTGCCGCGCCCGGGCCAGGCGCCGGACGTCCTGGAGGATGTAGAGGTGCTTCTCCTTGGACATCGGGACGTACGGCAGGGTGATGTTGCTGCGCTCCAGCTCGTCCAGGGCCGGCTCGTCCGGCTCCCAGAACGGCAGCCAGTCGATCCGCTCGGCCACGTCCGGGTGGTGGTCCACCAGGTCCCGGTAGGCCATCCACGAGTAGGGGCTCCGGAAGGAGAAGTACCAGCGCGGTCCGCGTCGTGCCATCGCCGTCTCCAGTTTCTTGGCGTGATTCGAAGGGCCTGGACGTTTCGAAGGGGGGACGGGCGGGCCCGCCGGACAACCCCTAGATGGTGATGCCGCCGTCGATCTGGAGCACCGCGCCGGTGATGTACGCGGCCTTGTCCGAGACCAGGTAGGCGACCAGGTCGGCGACCTCCTCCGCGGTGCCCATCCGGCGCAGCGGGATCGAGGAGAGCGCCTCCTTGCGGGCCTTGTCGTTCATCGCGGCGACCATGTCGGTCTCGATGAACCCCGGGGCGACGGCGTTGACCCGGATGCCGGCCCGGCCGGTCTCCTTGGCCAGGGCCCGGGTGAAGCCGATGATCCCGGCCTTGGAGGCCGAGTAGTTGGTCTGCGTGCCGTGGCCGTAGACCCCGGCGACCGAGGAGATGTTGACGACGGCGCCGCCGCGGCGCTTCATCATGCCGAACACCACCGCGCGGCAGACGTGGTAGACGCCGTCCAGGTTGGTGTCGATGACCTGGCGCCACTGCTCGTCCTCCATCAGGACGAGCGGGTTGTCGCGGGTGATGCCGGCCGCGGTCACCGCCGCGTCGACCGGGCCGAGCAGCTCCTCGGTGGCCTCGATCCAGGCCCGGACCGCGGCGCCGTCGGCGACGTCGACCCGGCTGCCGACGACGCGCACGCCGTGCTCCTGGCCGGTCTTCTCCAGGGTGCGGGCCGCCTCGTCGTCCGAGCGGTAGCAGAACGCGACGTCGAAGCCGTCGCGGGCCAGCGCCCGGACGGTGGCCCGGCCGATGCCGCGCGAGCCGCCGGTGACCAGCGCCACCCGGTGGGTGGTGTCCCCCATGTGATCTCTCCTCAGACGGTGGCCGGGCGCAGTGCCGCGGCCGGGCGGAAGGCCATGACGATCCGGCCGACGGTCATCACGGTCTCGCCGGCCGACCGGGTCTCGCCCTCGAACAGCAGGGTGTCGTCGACCTTGCGGTCCAGCCGGACCAGGTGCTCCAGCACCTCGCCGGGCAGCACCGGGCGGTGGAACTCGACGCCGGTCATGCCGCCGAACAGCATCACCCGTCCGGTCAGCACGTCCGGGTTGGGGTCGTCCCAGGTGGCCAGGACGCCGGCCGACTGGCACCAGGACTCCACCAGCAGCGAGCGGGGGTAACCGAAGTCCTCGTCCGGGGTGTCCGGGCCGAGCCGCTCGTACCACGGCTCGTTGCAGGTGACCGCCTTGAGCGCGGTCAGCCGTTCGCCGGGGACGAGGTGCACGACGCGGTCCACCAGCAGCATCGGGAAGCGGTGCGGCAGCCGGGCCCGGATCTCCTGCTGGCCGATCATGCCGCCGCCTCCCCGGCCGGGGCCGCCTCCGGGGCGGGGGCGGGCCGGCCGTAGCGGAGCCGGACGCTCGCGGCCGGCCCGCGCCCGGTGCTCAGCCTGGCCCGGCACTGCCAGGCACCGGCCGGGGTCTGCTTCCACTCCATGGCGATCTCCACCTGGTCGCCGGGGAAGACCGGCCCGGTGAACCGGGTGGACTCCACGGCGGCCAGCTCGTTGCCCTTGGCGGTGGCCGGCAGGGTGGCGAGGGCGCCCTGGTGGGTGCACTCGACCAGGCAGACGCCGGGGAAGATCGGGAAGCCCGGGTAGTGGCCGGGCAGCACGGTCTCGGTCCCGTCGACGCGGAAGCGGGCCGCGGTGTGCAGCTCGTCCTCGGCGGGCAGCACCTCGACCGCGCCGCGCAGCGGGGCGGCGGCGGGCATCAGGCCGCGCTCGCCGCGGCGAGCCGGTCGAGCAGGACGTCGTGGGCGTTCTGCAGGGTGGTGATCTGCTTGAGGTCCGACTCCGGCAGTTTGATGCCGTACTTCTTCTCCAGCACGACCACGACTTCGAGCGCCATCAGGGAGTCGACCTCCAGGTCGTCGACGAAGCGCGCGTGGTCGGTGACCTCGGCGGTGTCGACGTCCAGCACCTGCGCCACCACGGCGCGCAGTTCTTCCTTGTCCAGCACGGGTGTTCTGCCTTTCGGTGGGGTTCGGCGG
The DNA here is from genome assembly GCF_040643935.1 of Kitasatospora sp. NPDC047058. Lineage (NCBI taxonomy): Bacteria > Bacillati > Actinomycetota > Actinomycetes > Kitasatosporales > Streptomycetaceae > Kitasatospora > Kitasatospora sp. NPDC047058. The sequence goes on from NZ_JBEYVJ010000003.1 coordinate 4,846, forward strand.
GCCCGGCGGGGGCCCGGGGGCTCAGCGCAGGCCGAGCAGGGCGCAGCCGACGGTGCCGGTGCGGTCCACGGAGGTGATCACGCCGATCCGGCCGGCCGCCTCGGCGGGCCGGTCCGCGGCGTACGACAGCAGGGCGGTGGCCTGGAAGGCGGCCGCGGCCGCCCCGGTGTCGCCGATCAGCCCGGTGAGCGTCAGGTCGGCGTACTCCGCCGTCCCGAGCACCTCCCGGACGGCGTCGGCCTCGCTCCGGCCCTCGCGGCCGGGCGCGCCGGAGCGGGCGACGGCGGCCACCCGCCCGGGCTCGACGCCGGCCCGGTCCAGGGCGGCGCGCAGCGCGGCGGCGAGCGCCGGGCCGGTGCCGCCGTCCAGGACGACCCGCAGCTCCACGGCGAGGAGTTCGGCCAGGACCGGCTGGTCCCGGTCCTCCGGGGCGTACGGTTCGACCAGCAGCATGGCGCAGCCCTCGCCGAGCGCGGGGGCGCCGTCGCCGCCGGGCTCGCCGCTGTGGTGCTCCAGCCAGGCGCGGGCCGGGCTGAACTCCTCGGCGGCGCCGCACAGGACGGTCCGGGCGCGGCCGGAACCGAGCAGCCGGCGCGAGTAGTTGAGCGCGTGCAGGCCGGCCGTGCGGCCGCCGGCGATGGTGGCGTTGGGGCCCTTGAGCTGGTACCAGATGGCGCTCTGGCCGGCCGCGCAGTTCATCACGGTGTTGGGGAAGCGCGCCGGGTCGACGAAGAAGGGCTGCTCGCCGGTGAGCGAGTCGCGGGTGAAGTCCATCATCGACTGGGCGCTGCCGGTGGTGGTGCCGAGCGCGAACGCGGCGCCCTCGCCGGTGCCGACGGCGCGGTTGCGCGGTCCGTCGTCCAGCAGCGCGCCGACGGCGGTGACGGCGAGGCCGGTGACCCGGTCCATCGAGCGGGTGCCCTTCTTGCCGAGCACCTCGCGGACGGCGAAGCCGGGGACGACGTGGCCGGTCCCGTCGGGGGTGGTGCCGTGCTCGGGGCCCAGCCCGGTGACGGTGCCGCGGCGCTCGCGCAGGCCCTCGGCGAAGGCGGCCCGGCCGATGCCGTACGGCGACACGGCCGACCAGGCGGTGATCACGGGGCGTCCGGCGCCCGTGGTGAGGGTGGTCATGACCGTCACCATGTCCTTCCGGTTCGGGATTGTGGCGGTTCGGGGTTGGCGGTTCTCGGGTGTGGTGCGACGTTCCGGGCGGTCAGCGGTGGTTCAGAGGAAGACGACCATCCGGTAGCCGCTCCAGCGGGCGGCGGTCGCGCCCGGCGGGGCGAGTTCGACGCCCTCGATCACCGGCCGCGGCGAGCCCAGCGCCGCGATGTCGGGCTCCTCGACCAGGACGCGCACGCCTGCGTCGAGCAGCGTGCGCAGCCCCTGCCGGGGGTCGGTGAGGGTGTCCACCGTGCGGTTGCCGATCCGCAGCGACGGCACCGGGCCGGCGTCCAGGGCGTAGGAGACGGCCGAGCCGCGCAGCAGGATGTCGAGCCCGCCGAGCTGGCGGTGCAGCTCGGTGGCGAGGTACAGCTCGTCGAAGAACTGCTTGTCGAGCGCGCCGCGGTAGCCGCGCTCCACGATGGCCAGCGTGCGGCCGTCCATCAGATCACCCCCAGCAGCAGGGTCTTGTCGGCGGCGGCGACGTTGGCCGCGTACCCGGCGGGCGGGCGGAGCACCACCTGCGGGAGGTGGTCCACCGCGCCGCGGTCGTCGCTGCAGAACCGGCAGCCGTACCAGTACAGCCGGTCCGGGTAGGCGGTCAGCAGTTCCTCGGCGAGGGTGACCAGCGAGGGGTAGTCCCGGTTCCAGTCGGTGAGGTTGCGCGGCTTGTCCGCGCCGAGCGGGCGCTGGGTGATCAGCGTCGCGTAGCCGCAGGTCCACACCTGTACGGTGGCACCGCGCTCCAGGAGCGCCTGGGTCAGCCGCAGGGCGGTGGTGACCTGGTCCGATGCGTGGGGAGCGCCCATCAGGGTGACGAGCACGTCCGTGTGCGGAATCTGCCTGGCCACCTCAGTGCCACACCACCCGGACGGCCGGATCGAGGATCCAGCCCGCCACCACGTCCATCCCGACCACCCGGAGCTCGGGCCGCAGGGCGGCCGTGTCCAGGCCGTGCTGGGCGAGCGAGAAGCTGTCCGCGGCGAGGACCCCGCCCTGCTCCTGGAACCGGTCCAGGTCGCTGTCGCTGCCCGGGACGGCGAGCACCACCCCGTCCTGGACCAGGAAGAGGAGCGCCGACTGCCCGGTGAGCACCTGGGTGACCGCGTCGCGCCGGAAGCCGGCGTCCGTCGCGACGCGGCCCTGGCTCTCGATGAGCAGCAGGCGCGGCGAGGCGCCCTCCCAGGCCTCGCTCACCATGTTCGCCGTTCCCCAGCCGTCGGCCGGGGGTACCCCCAGCTCGTTCACGCCGCCGGGACTCCGTTGACCGCGTCGAGGACGCGCTGGTCGAAGCTGACCAGGCTCCAGTCGCGACGGTTCCCGATCACCGCGTAGCCGTGCACGATGCGGCCGGTGGCGGTCTTGACCAGCTCGCCCCCGCGCAGCACGTAGAAGTCCATCCGCGAGGTGTAGGTGAAGTCCTTGAAGACCTCCTCGACGGTGTAGACCGTGTAGAGGTCCTCCTCCATCAGCGCCTCGTCGAGGACGCGGATGTCGGAGCGCGGCACGACCGGGATCCACTTGCGGTCGTCCAGCAGGGTCTTGATGGAGATGCCGCGGTCCGCGACGAAGCGGTCCTTGCCCTCCTCCATCAGCCGCAGGTAGCCGGACATCTGGATGCGCTCGGTGAAGTGGCAGTACGGGTACGGGATGTTCCACTTCCAGGCGTACGCGTTCCGCCCCGCGGTCAGCGCGGCGAGGATCTCCTCCTCGGCGGGCGCGGCGGTGGCCGGCTCGCGCTCCAGGTCGTCGCCGAGGAGGGCGACGGCGAAGCGGGCGAGCTGCTCCGGCACGGTGCCGGCCGCCTCCAGGTAGGTGTCGATCCGCAGCGAGACCCGGACCTTGGAGGTGACGGCCTTGAGGATCTCGCCGCCGCGCTCGATCCGGATGGTGACCTTGAGGCCGATCGTGCCGTCCGCGTCCTTGGTCCACGGCGCGACCTCGGCCGTGGCGAGGTCGTCCATGTGGAAGGCGTGCAGGATGCGGGTGTCGATGGAGACGAGGTCGAGGCCGAGGCCGTGCTCCTCGTAGAGCGCGCGGGCCGGCAGGGCGCTCTGCCGGAAGTGGTCCAGCACGGCCTCCTCGACGAGGTAGTTGACGTGCTTGAACCCGATCCAGGTGCAGATGTTGGAGCCCTCGTAGCGGGGCCGGACCTGGGTGGTGGTGGTCGTGGTCAGCAGCGCCTTGACGGCGGTGTCCGTGACGAGGGTCATCGCTGGAGCTCCAGGGCTTCGGGGAGGGCCCGCCCGCGCTGGGGGGACAGGCCGGGGACGGTGTGGACGAAGTCGGCGACCGCGGCGGCGAACCGCTCCGCCGTGTCGAGCATCGGGAAGTGCCCGCTGCCGGGCAGGACCAGGCACCGCGCGTCGGGCAGGGCCGCGGCCAGCGCCACGCCCTCCTCGGGGCGGGCGGCGAAGTCGGTCTCGCCGGCCAGGACCAGGGTGGGCAGGCCGAGCCGGGCGGTCGCCAGGGCGGGCGTGCGCAGGTACAGGTCGAAGAACCGGAACCAGCCGTACGGCCCGACCCGGTCGCGGACCCGTTCGCCCATGGCCTGGCGCAGGTCGGCGGAGAGCCGGCCGCCGGAGTGCGCCCTGAGCCCTTCCTCCATGATCAGGTGGAAGTCGTTCAGGTAGTAGCTGATGGTGTCCCAGTCGAACTGGTCGGCCCGGCTCCGGTAGAACGGGGAGACCAGCACCAGGGCGCGGATGCCGTACCGGCGCGGCGCGTCGACGCCCGCCTTGAGCTCCTGGTCGAGCAGGTCGAGCAGGACGTTGGCCGCCATCGAGTGGGCGACCACCACCTCGGCGCCGCCGGGCACCGCCTGCAGCGCCTCGGCGAGCCGGTCGCGCAGGCCGGGCTCCTCGTGCCCGCCGTGGAAGTCGGCGATGGTCTCGGTGCGCCAGGGCAGCCGGGCGGTCCACAGCTGGTGGTCCGCGGGCAGTGCGGGGAGCGCGAGGTCCCAGACGGTGTCGTTGGCGGCCAGGCCGTGCAGCAGCAGGACGCGCGGTCCGCGGCCCCCGGTGCGCTGTTCGACCGAGACCGGACGGAGGTCCGGCCCGCCGGTGACCCCGGGGTCCGCCGCGCCGTTCACGCGGCTTCGGGGGCGAGCAGGAGCAGGTCGGCGCGGGCGTCGCCGTCCGCGGTGCCGGTGACGGCCTGGACCGGGCCCGGCTCGCCGGCGTCGAAGAAGCCGACGGCGGCGGCGACCTGGAGCAGGCCGGCCGCCCCGGAGGCCCGGCCGAGGTGGGCCGGCAGCTCCCAGCGGCGGCCGCGCGCGGCGGCCTCGCCCGCACCGCGCCGGTACCCGCCGAGCACGGCGCGGACGGTCGCGGAGCGGGCGGCGGCGGCCGCCCGGGACTCCACCACCAGGGCCGCCCCGCCGTCCACGGCGCGCTCGCCGCCGAGCAGCCGGCGCACCACCTCGTTGTCCGGTTCGACGCCGAGGACGAGGACGCGCCCGGCCCGGCCGGCGGTGATCAGGGTGGCCGCCCAGTGGACGGCGTCCAGACCGGAGGTCTCGCCGTTGCAGACCATCAGGTTGGGGCCGCGCAGCCCGTACCGGATCGCCGCCGAGGAGGCGATGACGTTGCTGGAGGCGTTCGGCAGGTCCATCGGCGAGGTGGCCGTGACGGTCTCCTCGCGCAGGGTGTCCAGCGCCCGGGCGACGGTGTCCAGGTTGCCAAAATTGGAGCTGGCGACCACGCCGATGCTGGCGGCGGGCACGGTGATGCCCTCCTTCTCGTCGGCGCCGAGCAGCCCGGCGTCGCGCAGTGCGGCGGCGGTCAGCGCGTAGCCGAGCTGGGTGGCCCGGTCCTTGTAGCGCAGGCCCTTCCGGCCGACGTGGGCCGCCGGGTCGACGGGGGCGCCGCCGGGGGCGGGGCCGTCGGCCAGGGCCCGGACCGAGTCGGCGCCGGGCAGCAGTACGGCGGCGCCGGTGACCACCACGGTGGTGTCGGTGTTCATCAGGTCCCCTCCACAATGGCGACGGCGTTGATCCCGCCGAATCCGAAGGCGTTGAGCTGCGCCACCCGCAGCGACGGGTCGGCGGCCGCCCGCCCGGTGACGAAGCGGAACGGCGCGGCCTCCTCGACCGGCTCGTCCAGGCCGACGGTCGGCGGCACCCGTCCCTCGTCGAGGGCCTGCACGCCGATGATCAGGTTGATCAGGCCGGACGCGCCGGAGGTGTGCCCGGTCATCGACTTCACGGCCGTCATCAGCGGCGCCGAGGCGTCGTCCCCGAGGACGGCGGCGAGCGCGGCGGCCTCCGCCTCGTCGTTGAGGAGGGTGCCGGTGCCGTGCAGCATCACCAGGTCCACGTCGGCGGGCTTGACCCCGGCCAGGCTGTGAGCAGCGCGCATGGCCTCGGCGATGCCCTCCGGGGAGGGCGCGGTCACGTGGTACGCGTCGCAGTTGACGGCGACCCCGCGCAGCCGGCCGTGCACCCGGGGGGCGCCGTCCTCGGTGCGGCGCAGCACGATCGCGGCGGCGCCGTCGCCCATCAGGACGCCGGTGCGGTTGCGGTCGAACGGCCGGACCCGGTCCGGGGGCGTCGGGTGGACGCGCTCCAGCAGTCCGTACATCGATTCGGTGAGGACGTCGACACCGGCCACGATGACGGTGTCGGGGGCGTCCTCGCCCTCCTGGTCGAGCAGGTCGCTGCCGAGCGCGAGCGCGTACAGCGAGGCCGAGCAGGCGTTGGAGAAGGTGTGCGTGACGTCGGCGTTGAACCGTTCCTTCAGGCCGGTCCCGAAGTGCAGCCCGGAGTCGGCGAACGGCGAGCCGTCGCGCCACCACAGCTCCAGCGAGCGCAGTTCGCGCAGGCCGGTGCCGACCAGGATCGGGATGCCGGAGAGGTCCTCGCCCAGGCCGGCGTCGGCGGCCGCCTGGGCGATCGCCTCGTGCAGCAGCCGGGAGGCCCGCCCGGCGACGTCCACGCCGGGTGCCGGGCGGTCGTCGACCTCGTACGCGTACTGCGCCCGGAACCTCGTACGGTCGAAGCCGCGCAGCCCGGCGCGGCCGCTGACGCCCGCGCACAGGTTCTCGAAGAGCTCACCGACACCTGAGCCGGTGGCGGCGACGGCACCCATCCCGATGATCGGGCGGATCGTCATGACGCCTCCTTGATTGCGTCGTACCGGCCGAGCAGGACCGCGGCGTTGTTGCCCCCGAAGGCGAGACCGTTGTTCTGGACGATCCGCAGGTCGGCCTCGACGGCCTGGTTGGGCACGCAGTCGACGTCGCACTCGGGGTCGGTGGTGACATGGTTGATGGTGGGCGGGATGAAGCGGTTCTGGATGGCCAGGGCGCAGCCGATCGCACCGAGCGCGCTGGCGGCGCCCATGCTGTGGCCGAGCATCGACTTCATCGAGACGGTGCGCGGCGGGGTGTCGCCGAAGACCTGGCGGATGGCGCCCGCCTCGGTGATGTCGTTGGCCTTGGTGCCGGTGCCGTGCGCGGAGATGAGGTCTACCTCGTGCGGTTTGACGCCGGCGTTGTCCAGGGCCAGCCGCATCAGTTCGGCGACGCTGTCCCGGTCGGGCGCCACCTGGTGGTGGGCGTCGCAGTTGAGCCCGTAGCCGAGCACCTCGGCGTAGACGGTGGCGCCGCGCTCCAGCGCCGAGTCCAGCCGCTCCAGGACGAGCACGCCCGCGCCCTCGCCGGTGAGGATGCCCTTGCGGTCGGTGTCGAAGGGCTGGCAGCGGTCCGGGGCGATGGTGCCCAGCCGGTAGAAGCCGGTGAAGGTCTTGCGGCACATCGCGTCCGCGCCGCCGCAGAAGGCGAACTCCGCCTCACCGGAGCTGACGGCGTCGAAGCCGTAGCCGATGGCGTAGTTGCCGGCCGAGCAGGCGGTCGGGATGGTCAGCGCCTCCACGTCGGTCAGGCCCAGCTCCTGGGCGATGGCGACCGACAGCCGTCCGGCCGGCACCCGCCGGGCGGCCGTCGGGTCGAACGTGCCCGTTCCCTCGGCGAGTTCGCGTTCGACCAGCTGGTCGAGGTCGTAGCTCTCGCCGTCGGTGGTGCCGATGGAGATCAGCCCGCGCCGGCCGCGCAGCAGCGTCAGGTCGAGACCCGAGTCCTCCAGGGCCATCCGGGCCGCCGCGGTCGAGAACTGCGCGGCCCGGCCGAGCTGTTCGACGTCCAGCGTGCTGATCCAGTCCCTCGGGTCGAAGCCCGTGATCTCGCATCCGTTCGCGTGGGCGAAGCCCTCGGTGTCGAACACCGAGATGGGCCGGGCACCGCTGCGGCCTTCGCGGAGCCCCCGGAGGAACTCCTGAACGCCGAGTCCGATGCTGGACACCACCCCGAGCCCGGTGAGAACCACCCGGTGCCGCCCCGGCCGGGTGCGGCCGGTGCTGCTCTCTGCCGCCGTCATGGCAACCTCCCCATCCGTCGCAGCGTCGTCCGGCCTACCAGCCGGCCGGCTCCGACACGACCTCGTAGACGCCCTTGAGGTTGACCATGCGGGGCAGCTCGCTCTGGTTGATGACGACGCCGAAGGCCTTCTCCAGCGCGGCCAGGATCTCGATCGCGCGGAGCGAGTCGGCGTCGTGGTCCTCCTTGAAAAGGCTGGTCTCGGTCACCTCGTCCTCCTCGATCTCGAGAATGTCGCAGACGATTTCCTTGATGGTCTCGAGGCGTTCGTCGCGGGTGGCGGTGGTCATGTTCTTCCCCTTTTCAGGATCGGCCCCGCAGGAATGTCCGGCGGGATTGCCGCGGAATGTGCGGCGGGGTGGCGCGCACCGAAAGTCTGCGCCGGGGTGTTCTTTTCTCACAACGACGGCTGCAACAACCTGCCACCGGCGCCGGGGAATTCGGATCAGGGCGTCCGGCGGCGGCTTATCGGGACAGCCGGGCGCGGATGTCGGCGATCAGCGCGTCGCGCTGGCCGACCAGGTAGAAGTGGTCGCCCGGGAGCACCTTCAGCTCGAATCCGAGCGGGGCGGTCCGGGCCCAGCCGGCCACCTCGTCGGGGCCGACGTCCGGGTCGCGGTCGCCGACGTAGCCGACGACCGGGCAGGGCAGCGGGACCCCGGGGCGCGCGGTGTAGCGGGCGACGGCCCGGAAGTCGGCCCGCAGGGCGGGCAGCACCAGGTCGCGCAGGTCCGCGTCGGCGAGCAGCGCGGAGTCGGTGCCGCCCAGCTTGTCCACCTCGGCGAGCAGTTCCTCGTCGGTGCCGAAGGCGGCGGTGCGCGGGGTCAGCAGGTGCGGGGCCTTGCGGCAGGAGACCATCAGCAGCGCGGGCGCGGCGTGGTACCGCTGCGCCAGCCGCAGCGTGATCTCGTAGCCGAGGGTGGCGCCCATGCTGTGGCCGAAGACCGCCAGCGGGGTGTCCAGGTAGGGCGGCAGCTCGTCGGCGATCGCGTCGGCGAGGTCCTCCAGGGCGGTCCACGGGTCCTCCGCGATCCGCTCCTGGCGGCCGGGGTAGCGCACCGCGAGCACCTCGACGTCCTCGCCGAAGGCGTTCCCCCAGCTGTGGAAGAAGCCGGCCGCGCCGCCGGCGTGCGGCAGGCAGAGCAGGCGCAGCCGCGGGGTCGTGACGGTGGGGTACCGGCGCAGCCAGATGCTCTCGGTGCCAAGCGCCATGGGGTGGTTCTCCTTGTCGGCGTGGTGGTCGCGGGCGCCGGTCAGCCCAGCGCCGCCGGGCTGTTCAGGGACACCACCTCGGTGTCCGGGGTGATCCGGCGGATCAGGCCCGCCAGCGCCTTCCCGGGGCCGATCTCGACCAGCCGGCGGCAGCCGAGCGGGCCGGTCAGGGCGCGCACGCCCGGCTCCCAGAGCACCGGCGAGGTGAGCTGGCGGGTGGCCAGCGCGGGCCAGTCGCAGTCGCCGCGGTACACCCCGGCGTCGGCGTTGGCGACGACCGGCAGGTGGACGGGGGCGAACGCGGTGTTCTTCAGCGCGATCCGCAGCCGCTCCGCGGCCGGGGCCATGTACGGGCTGTGGAACGCCCCGCCGACCTGGAGGCGGATCAGCTTGGCGCCGATCGCGGGCGCCTCGGCCTCGATCCGGTCGACGCCCTCGGCGGAGCCGGAGACCACCGTCTGGCCGGGCGCGTTGACGTTCGCGACCCACAGCTCGGCGCCGTCCGCGCGGATCCGCCCGACGAGCCCGTCGACCTCCTCCAGCGGGGCCGCCACCAGGACGCCCATGGTGCCGGGGTGCTGCTCGGCGGCCGCCCGCATGGCCCGGCCGCGCTCCGCGACCAGGGCGGCTGCGGCGGGCAGGGTGAGCGCCCCGGCGGCGGTCAGCGCGGCGTACTCGCCGAGGCTGTGGCCGGCCACGGCGGCCACCGGGCCGCCGAGCGCGTCGCGGCGGACCGCCTCGGCGTACGCGACCACGGCGACCGTGAAGACGGCCAGCTGGGCGAGGTCGGTGCGCCGCAGGTGTTCGTCGGGGGTGTCCAGGAGCAGTTCGCGGAGGTCCTCCCCGGTGACCTCGGAGATTTCCCCGACGAGCTCCCAGGACGGGGTTTCCCGCCACGGCCCGCCCATTCCCGCCTTCTGGGTCCCCTGTCCGGGGAACACCAGGCCAATCGGTTTCCGGTCCATGGACCCGCCTTCCGCACCGTATTCACCGGGGGAGCGGGGATCCGCCGCCGGAGGTTTTCCGGAGCGGTGGATCCCCGCGCCGGCGGCCGGCGACTCGGGGGAAGTCGCGGGACGCCGGGAAGGGTTTTCCGGCATCCCGTCCGGGCTGGATTCCCTTTCCGCGGCCCATACAACTGCGGGCGTCGCCCGGGCGGCAACAACCGCTTCAGGAAGCTGCCAACCGGGCGGCCGGAACGGGACGGGCCCTACTTCGGCGGCACTCCCTCGCCGCCCGGCGGGGCCTGCCGCGCCGGGCGCAGCAGGCCGAGTTCGGCGGCGCGCACGCCCGCCTGGAAGCGGGACTGGGCGCCGAGCAGGGCCATGATCTCGGCGACGTGCCGGCGGTAGGTGCGCACCGAGACGGTGAGTTCGCGGGCGGCGACCTCGTCGGTGACGCCGGCCCGCAGCGCGCCGAGGATCTGCTGGGCGAGCGCCGCCCGGTCGCGGTCGCCGAAGACGATCCGCTCGCCGGCCGGGACGGCGTTGCGCCACACGCTCTCGAACAGCGTGCCGAGGGTGTGCAGCACCTCGGGCTTCTGGATCACCGAGGCGCGGACCCCGGTCGCGGCCTCGGCCACCACCAGCGCGGTGGTGCCGTCGACCAGCAGCGCCTGCAGCGGCGGCACCCGGGCGATCCGGATCGCCACCGGCCGTTCCAGGGCGAGCTGTTCCCGGACGAAGTCCTCGTCGACCAGGTGCGGGCTGGTCAGCAGCCGGACCGTGGAGGTCTCGGCGGCCGCGTAGATCAGCTTGCGTTCGGCCTGTTCGCTGCGGTCGGGCTGTTCCTCGGCGCCGGGCATCCGGGCGTGCACGATGTCGATGGTGCGGACCGCGCCGCGGATCAGGGCCGCGGCGGTGCGGAGCACGGGGCGGTAGCCGCCGTCCACCGTGGAGATCTGTTGCGCGCGGATGCTGCGGTCCCGGTGGATGGCCACCGTGGACTCGATCAGCGCCCGTACTTCGAGGAGAGCCCGCTCCAGCTCGTCCTCGGCCTTGATGGACACGTCCTGCTCACCGTCCCCCGTTGGTGTTCTCGCTGCTCCGCGGCCGGCCGCAGGGGCGGGCCGCGGTGTTCCCCCGTGGTGGAGGGGGCGGTGCCGGCCGGCGGGGCGTCGCGTCCCGGTCTCCGGCCGGGGGACACCCGCGGGGGCGGGCACACCTGTGCACGTCGTCGTCAGCCGTCGCCGGGCCGCATGGCTCCTCCTTCGTCGTGCGGTGCACGCGTTGTGCCGCCGCACCCCGGTGCGGCGGCCCGACCTGGTCCTCCGTACCGGCTACTCGAGGAGCAGCCCCAGTTCGACGGCCCGCACCCCGGCCTGGAAGCGGGAGCTGGCGCCGAGTTCGCGCATGATCTCGGCGACGTGCCGCCGGTAGGTGCGCAGCGACATGTTGAGGTCGCGGGCGGCGGCGTCGTCGGTGTAGCCGTTCCGCAGGCGTTCCAGGATGCGGCGGGTGAGGTCGCCGAGCAGCCGGGGGCTGAGTGCCAGGTGGTCGTCGAGCTTGCGGCCGCCGGACCAGGCGCCGGCGAAGAGGAGCTCCAGGGCCCGGACCGCGGCCCGGTCGTTCACCAGGGTGGCCTGTCCCTTGGCGCTGCCGGCGCCGGCCCGGACCAGTGCGGCGGTGCCGTCCGCGATGACGATGTCGCGCAGTTCGGCCTCGGAGACCCGGATCTCGAACCGGGCGCCGGGCGAGCGGGCGAGCGCGCCCAGGTCGGCGTCGGCCACCTCGGGCGCGCACAGCAGCCGGACGACCGGGCCGGGGGCCAGTCCGGCCAGGGCCTTGCGGGCGATCAGGGCGAAGACGTCGGCATCGGGGAGGGCGACGCAGACGGAGTGCCGGGCGCGGAAGACCAGCTGCTCGACGGCCTCCCCCAGCACGGCGACGTCGGTGTGCGGGGCGGTGTGGCCCGGATCGGGCCGGCGCCGGTAGAGGGAGACGGTGGACTCGATCAGGGCCCGGGCCTGGAGCAGCGTCTTCTCGACGTGCGCGGCGTGTTCCGCGGGCGTGGTGTCCCCCGTTTCGGACCACTTGTCCGGCCGCCCGTTCGGCGAACCCGCCGAGGCGCTGGTCACGATGTCCCCCTCACCGCGGTGATCTTCTTTTCAGCAGATTCTTTCTTCAACTGTTCAATCCAGAACAAAGAAGGTGACGCCCGCTCAGATCACCTTTGGGCGACAGTAGTTCTCTTGTTCGAAGTCCGTCAACCTTTGTAAAAAAGTCCTGGTCAGAGCCGTGGAAAGCGGGTCCGGGGCAGGCCCGGCCGGGGGCGGCGGACGGCGCCGCGTGCCGCGCCTATACCAAGTGCCGATATTCATGCCACCAAAGCGGCGGATCTCCGGCCGGTCTGACACCAAGCTGCATCCACCCCTCGAAATGGAAAAGCGCCGATTCCGGTTCTATCACGAGTGGTGTCGCCGCCCTCACGGTCCGTGGCGGCCTTGTCCCCTTCCGGCCAACCACGAACCGGCCTCGCGGGCCGGGCGGACTTCGACTTTACGGTAAGGCCTGTGACCACAAGCCACACGGGGACCAACCAGCTTCAGAACCTTCCGAGTTCACCTGCCACCGGCGCGACGGCGCGGTGTCGGGCGGTGCCGCCGTCGGCACCTCGGCGCTGACCGGCCCTCGCACGTCACGCTCGCGGACTCCCGGAGGAGTCCGGTCCCTCCCTGTTCGGCGTGTCCCTTCCCCGGCGCGCTGCCTTGAGATCAGGAGACAGACGGCCGTGCATCCCCCCCGCAACCTCACCGAACTGCTGCTCGCCACCGCGCGGCACCACCCCGCCGCCGGCCTCGGTCACGGTCCGGGCGCCGCCGGCGCCGGCCCGGCCGAGCAGACCTACCCCGAACTCCTCGACGCCGCCCGCCGGATCCTGACCGGCCTGCGCGCGAAGGGGCTGCGCCCCGGCGACCGGGTGGTGCTGATCCTGGACCGCTCCCAGGACTTCCTGCCCGCCTTCTGGGGCGCCGTGCTCGGCGGTTTCGTCCCCTGCCCGCTCGCCGCCCCGGCCGCCGCCGACCCGGAGCGCTGGGCCGCCCAGCTCGACCACGTCGCCGGCCTGCTGGACGGCCCGCTGACGGTCACCACGGCGGCCCTCGCGGCCGCCCTCCCGGCGGGCGACGACCGGCCGGTGGCCGTCCTGGCGGAGCTGGACGGCGAGCCCGCGGCGGAGCTGCACCACGCGGCGCCGGAGGACACCGCCGTCCTGATGCTGACCTCCGGCTCGACCAGCAACTCCAAGGCCGTGATGCTCAGTCACGCCAACCTGCTCGCCTCGATGGCCGCCAAGAACGGCCACCACCGGCTCGGCGCCGGGGACGTCACGCTGAACTGGGTCTCCTTCGACCACGTCGCGGCCCTGCTGGAGTGCCACCTGCTGCCGCTGTCCACCGGCAGCCGCCAGCTGCACGTCGCCCCCGCCGTGGTGCTCGAGGACCCGCTGGAGTTCCCGCGGCTGCTCTCCCGGCACGGCGTCACCATGACCTTCGCGCCCAACTTCCTGCTCGGGCTGGTCAACGCGGCCGCCGGCCGGCCGGCGGAGGACGCCGAGCCGCTCGACCTGAGCCGGGTGCGGCAGATCATCAGCGGCGGCGAGGCCGTCGTGGTCCGCACCGGAGAAACGTTTCTGGAGCTGCTCGCGCCGTACGGCCTGGCCCGGGACACGCTCTGGCCCGCCTTCGGGATGACCGAGACCTGCGCCGGCAGCGTCTACTCCCGCGGAGGCTTCCCGGACACCGACCGCGGCGCCGAGTTCGCCGGTCTCGGCACGCCGGTGGCGGGCCTGGACGTCCGGATCGCCGGCGAGGACGACCGGCCGCTGCCCGCGGGCCGGACCGGTGAGGTCCAGTTCTCCGGTCCGGTGATCACCCGCGGCTACTACCGCGACCCGCAGGCCACCGCGGACGCCTTCACCGCGGACGGCTGGTTCCGCAGCGGCGACCTCGGCCGGCTCGACGACGGGCGGCTGACCCTGGTCGGGCGCAGCAAGGACAGCGTCATCGTCAACGGCGTCAACCGCTTCAGCCACGACATCGAGGCCGCCCTCGAACCGCTCGACGGCGTCGCCCGCTCCTACGTCGCCGCCTTCCCCACCCGGCCGGCCGGCAGCGACACCGAGCAGCTGGTGATCGCCTTCCACCCGGAGCTGCCGGACGGCGACGAGGCCGGCCTGTACCGGGTGCTCAACGCGATCCGCGCCACCGTCGTGACGCACTGGGGCTTCCGGCCCGCCCTCGTCCTGCCGCTGCCCGCCGAGGCCTTTCCCAAGACCAGCCTCGGCAAGATCCAGCGCGCGCTGATGCGCCGGCGCCTGGAGGCCGGCGCCTACGAACGGCAGCAGCGCGAGACGGCCGGACTGACCCTGCGCATGCTCGGCGGCCACACCCCGCCCGAGGGCGAGGTCGAGCGGACCCTCGCCGGGATCTACGCCGAGCTGTTCGACTGCGACCCGGCGGAGATCAGCGCCACCGCCGGCTTCTTCGACCTGGGCGGCACCTCGCTGGACATCCTGCGGCTGCGCGCCAAGGTCGCCGAACGGCTCGGCGTCACCGGCCTGGAGGTGATCACCGTGCTGACCGCGCCGACGGTCCGCGCGCTCGCCGCCCGGCTCGCCGAACCGGCCGGCACCGGGCCGCGGCCGTACGACCCGCTGGTGCCGATGCAGACCGGCGGCACCAAGACCCCGCTGTTCTGCGTCCACCCGGGCGTCGGCGAGGTGCTCGTCTTCGTCAACCTCGCCAAGTACTTCACCGGCGACCGCCCCTTCCACGCCCTGCGGGCCCGCGGCTTCAACGACGGCGAGAAGCCCTTCGTCTCCTTCGAGCAGATGGTCGACACCTACGTGGACGCCATCCGCACCGCACAGCCGCAGGGCCCGTACGCGGTGGCCGGCTACTCCTACGGCGCCGCCGTCGCGTTCGAGATCGCCAAGGTGCTGGAGTCGCAGGGCGAGCGGGTCGACTTCGTCGGCAGCTTCAACCTGCCGCCGCACATCAAGTACCGGATGGACGAGCTGGACTTCCCGGAGACCGCCGCCCACCTCGCGCTCTTCCTGGAGCTGATCGACAAGCAGCAGGCCCGCGAACTCCCGGACGCCGTCCGGCACCTGCCCCGGGAGGAGCAGGCCGCCCGGTTCGTCGAGCTGGCGCCGCCGCGGCGCGTCGCCGAACTCGACCTGGACGCCGCCCGGTTCGCCACCTGGGCGGAGATCGCCGACACGCTGACCGGCCTCGGCCGGACGTACACGCCGAGCGGCACCGTGCGCTCGGTGACCGTCTTCCACGCCCTCCCGCTGCGCGGCACCCGCGAGGACTGGCTGGACGACGAGCTGCGCCGCTGGGACGAGTACAGCCGGGAGGAGAACCGGTACCTGGAGGTGCCGGGCGAGCACTACACCCTGATGGGCCCGCGCCACGTGGCCGCCTTCCAGGCGGTCCTGCGGCGGGAACTGGACCGCGCACTGGCCGGGGCCGACGCCCTCGCGGTGCGGCGGGGAGCGTGAGGGAACCGATGACGACGGGGGAGAACGACATGCGGGGCAGGAAGATCCTGATCACCGGCGGCACCGGGCAGGTCGCCCGGCCGGTCGCCGAGGCCCTGGCCGAACGGAACGAGGTCTGGTGCATCGGCCGGTTCGGCACGCCGGGCGTCGAACGGGAGCTGGCCGCCCGGGGCATCACCACCCGGCGGTGGGACATGGCCGACGGCTCGGACCGGGCGCTCGCGGGGCTGCCGGAGGACTTCACCCACGTCCTGCACTCCGCCGTGCACCGCGGCGAGGACGGCGACTTCAACGCCACCGCCGAGATCAACGCGGTGGCCACCGGCCGGCTGATGGCGCACTGCCGCAGCGCCGAGGCGTTCCTCTACGTCTCCACCGGCGCCCTCTACAAGCGGCAGACCCTGGACCACCTCTACACCGAGGACGACCCGGTGGACGGCTCCGCGGACTGGCTGCCCGCCTACCCGATGGGCAAGCTCGCCACCGAGGGCGCGGTGCGCGCCTTCGCCCGGGTGCTCGGCCTGCCCACCACCATCGCGCGGCTGAACATCGCCTACGGGCCCGGCAGTTACGGCGGCGTGCCGATGCTCTACTTCAAGGCGATGCTGGCCGGGCAGCCGATCGCGGTGCCGCGGGAGGGCCAGAACTGGTGCTCCCTGCTGCACACCGACGACCTGGTGGCGCAGGTGCCGCCGCTCTGGCGGGCCGCCTCGCTGCCGGCCACGCTGGTCAACTGGGGCGGCGACCAGTCGGTCGGGATCACCGACTGCATCCGCCACATGGAGGAGCTGACCGGGGTCACCGCCGACCTCGTCCCGAGCGAGGTCACCCGGGAGACCTACCGGTTCGACCCGGCGCTGCGCCGCCGGCTGACCGGCCCGTGCACCGTCGACTGGCGGGACGGCATCGAGCGGACCCTGCGGGCGATGCACCCGCAGCACCTCGGCGCCGGCCGGCTCGTCGCGGCGAAGGGCTGAGGGGCGCCGTGACGGACATCAGCGACCGCACGACCGCCGCACCGGGCGGCACCGACGCCGGGAACCGGGCCGTGATCGAGCGCGCCTACCGGGCCTTCCACGACCGCGACGTGGCGGCCCTGCTGGGCACCCTCGACCCGCAGGTCGAGTGGGTGCACCCGGACGGCATGGCCGACTACGGCCTCGGCGGCACCAAGCACGGCCACGCCGGGGTGCGCGAGTTCCTCTCCAGGGTGCCCGCGGTGCTCGGCGGGATGCGGCTCGAACCCCAGGAGTTCGTGGCCGCCGGCGACCGGGTGGTGGTCTTCGGCGTCCGGCAGGTCACCTCGGTGCGCGGGACGACCGAGACGCTCCCCTTCATCCACTCCTGGACGCTGCGGGACGGCGCGGCGGTCCGGATGGAGGACGTCTTCGACACGGTCCTGTTCCGCCGCGTCATCGAGAGCTGACCGGCCGCGCCGGGATCGCCGGCGGACCCTAGCGGACCCTAGCGGTCCCGGCGCGCCACGAAGTCGCAGATCGAGTCGAGCACGCCCCGCGCCGGCCCGTCCGGCAGGTCGGCGAGCGCGGCCCGGGCCAGCCCCAGCTGGTCGTGCATCATCGCCCGGGCCTCGGCCATCGCGTCCGAGGCCCGCAGCTGCGCCAGCAGCCGGCGGTGCTGCCGGGCGGTGGCGGGGCGGCCGGAGGTCAGCAGCTCGCGCAGCTTGCGGGCCTTCGGCCGCTCGTCGGCCAGCGCGAGCAGGACCGGGAGGCTCGACACCCCGGCGGCCAGGTCCTTGCCCTGCTCCTTGCCGGACACCGAGGAGTCCGAGGTGATGTCGAGCAGGTCGTCGGAGATCTGGAAGGCGAGGCCGAGGTGCTCCCCGTACTCGCCGAGCGCCCGGACGAGCACGTCGGGGGCGGCCGCCTGGACGGCGCCGAGCCGCAGCGAGACGGAGATCAGCGAGGCCGACTTGCCGGAGATGACCGAGAAGTAGTGGGCCAGCGCGTCCGCGGGGGAGGAGCCGGCGGCCGGCCCGGTGAGCTCCCGCACCTGGCCCGCGACCAGCCGCTCGGTGACCCGGGTGTGCAGCAGCAGGCCCTGCCGCTCCAGCCCGGCCGCGATCGCGCCGCCCTTGGCGAGCAGCCAGTTGCCGGTGAGGACGGCGGTCCGGTTCCCGTGCACGGCGTTGATGCTGGGGGCGCCGCGGCGGGTGCCGGCCTGGTCCATCACGTCGTCGTGGCAGAGCGACGCGGCGTGGACCAGCTCGACCAGCATGGCGGCGTCGGTCACCCCGGGCCGGGCGTGGTCCCCGAACTCGGCACCGAGCAGCACCATCAGGGGGCGCAGCCGCTTGCCGCCGCCGGTGACCACCTGGCCGGCCAGCGCGGCCACGGCGGGGTGCCGGGCCTCGGCGACGCAGGCGCGCAGCCTGTCCTCGGTCGCCTCCAGGCCCTGCCGCAGCCGGGCCTCCAGCTCCGGATCGCACTCCGCCATCCCGGCGAGCGAGCCCCGGTCGTGGGCGGTCCTCGTCAACACGGCCATGGTCATCCCCCCGTTTCCGAACCGAGCGCGGCCTCCGGGCGCGGTCCTCTGCAATCTACGGGACACCTTCCGCACCGGCCGAAGGGGGTGGCAGGTAGCTGCGGAAACGGGTGCCGGAGGGGCCGGGCCGACGGGCCGACGGGAAGTCATCCGGCGTGGCCGGGGCGGCTCGTGACGGTAGTAGGACAAATATGACTGGCTTGTATGCTCCCAAGGGGCTTCCTGTGACTGCGGAGGCTCCGGAGGGGAAGCGGGGGCAGGTCCCGGGGGCGTTCATCGGTCATTACGACCTTCGTATGTGCAACCCGGCTGCCGGTTCCGGCCGTCTCTCTGTGTGCAGTGCGCTCGGATGACGGGCGCCGCGTCCACCGGTGAAAGGTACACGGATGTCAGGTCAGTGGGGCGAGGGCCCGGCTCGTGGTGACGACGCGCCCGGTGCGCTCACGACCGAGGGCGGCGACGCCGGGGTGCCGCAGCAGCGGGCCGGGGGGCGGGCCGAGGCCCGGCGCGCGGCCCAGGGCAGGGGCGGCCCGCCGGCGCCCGAGGCGGCCGCGGCCGGTGGAGCGGCGGCCGGTGGACGGGCGGCGGCCCGGAACAGCCGCAAGCCCAGGAAGAACGTGAAGAAGATCGTCGCCTGGTCGGCGGCCGGCGTGCTGGTGCTGATAGCCGGCACGGGCGGCGCGATCTACTTCAAGCTCAACGGCAACATCAAGTCCTTCGACGGCGACGCCATCGCCGCCGACCGTCCGCCGGAGGCCCAGGCCGACGCGGACGGCAACAAGCCGGTGAACGTGCTGCTGATCGGCTCGGACAGCCGCGGCAAGAACAACTCCGACCTCGGCGGCGGCAACGAGGACGGCGGCGCCCGCTCGGACACCACGATCCTGCTGCACGTCTACGCCGACCACAAGCACGCCGTCGGCATCTCCATCCCGCGCAACGCCATGGTGGCGATCCCCTCCTGCAAGCTGCCGAACGGCAAGTGGACCAAGCCGATCTCCAGCGACCTGTTCAACGCCGCCTTCTCGAAGGGTGAGAGCGACGACGGCAACCCGGCCTGCACCCAGAACACCGTCGAGAAGCTCACCGGCATCCGCGTCGACCACACCATCGTGGTCGACTTCCAGGGCTTCTCCGCGATGACCAAGGCCGTGGACGGCGTGGACGTCTGCCTGCCCAAGGCGATCTACGAGGGGGACATCAACCCCAACCTCCCCAGGAAGGGCAACGAGGTCCTCAAGGCGGGCCAGCAGAAGGTCCAGGGGCAGCAGGCGCTCGACTACGTCCGCCTGCGGCACGGCATCGGCGACGGCTCCGACGTCGGCCGGATGAAGCGCCAGCAGGCCTTCCTCGGCTCGCTCGCCGCCAAGATCAAGAAGCAGGGGCTCAACCCCACCACCCTGCTGCCGCTCGCGGACGCCGCCACCAAGTCGATGACCGTCGACCCCGGGCTCGACTCGGTGGACAAGCTGATGTCCTTCGGCCTGTCGCTGAAGAACATCGACATGCACGACCTCAAGTTCGTCACCCTGCCCTGGCGCTACCGCACCCAGGACAAGAACATCGACATCGTCCAGGCGGACGCCGCCAAGCTCTGGGACACCCTCAAGGCCGACCGGACCATCGACGGCCAGAACGCCACCGGCCAGCAGCCCGACGCGCCCGCGACCGCCGGCGCGACCACGCCCGCCGCACCGGCCGCGACCGGCTCGGCGCCGTCCCCGGCGGCCGACGCCGGGAACGCCTCGATCAAGGTGTCCGTCTACAACGGGACCACCACCAAGGGGGCCGGGGACAAGGCGAGCGAGGTGCTCAAGGCGGCGAAGTTCACCGCCACCAAGGCGGGCAACGCGGCCAGCCTGAAGTACACGACCACGATGGTCGAGTACGGCTCCGGGCAGAAGGCGAACGCCGAGAAGGTCGCCGCGCTGTTCCCCGGGGCGACCGTCGAGGCCGGCTCCTCGCCGGGCATCACGCTGATCGTCGGCAAGGACTTCGCGGCGGCCAACGCCGGCGGCGCGGCCGCCCCGGGAACCGCGGGCGCCGCCGGCGGCGCCTCGGCCGCGGCGCCGGCCCCGCTGCCCACCAGCGTCACCGGCGACGCCCGCTCGGCGGACGACGACATCTGCTCCAACGTCTCCTACGGCTGACGGCCGGCGGCCGCGCCGCACCGGGCCCGGGGTGTACCGACCCCGGGCCCTGTGCCATGGTGGCCGGAGGGGGCCGAGCAGGGGGGTGCAGGCCCGAAAGGCGGACCTCATGGCCGAGATCGCCCTGCAGTTCGACGTCGCGGCGCCCCGCGCCGTCGTCCTCGCCGCGCTGAACACCCA
The DNA here is from genome assembly GCF_040643935.1 of Kitasatospora sp. NPDC047058. Taxonomy (NCBI): domain Bacteria; kingdom Bacillati; phylum Actinomycetota; class Actinomycetes; order Kitasatosporales; family Streptomycetaceae; genus Kitasatospora; species Kitasatospora sp. NPDC047058. The sequence continues at coordinate 24,930 of NZ_JBEYVJ010000003.1, forward strand.
CGACGGCCTCACCAGCTGGTGGACCACCGAGGTGGACCGGGACGGCGACGTGCTGCTCTTCGACTTCCCCGACGTCCCCGAGCCGTTCCGGCTCCGCCTCGAACGCGCCGACGAGGACCGCGTGGTCTGGACGAACACCGGCACCTTCCCGCCGCACTGGGCGGGCACCTGGATCAGCTGGGACCTCGCCGGGCAGCCCGGTGCCCCCGACCGCACCCGGCTGCTGTTCCGCCACGGCGGGTGGCAGCCCGGCAGCGAGGACGGCGTGCCGATGGTGGCCGGCACCTGGGCCGAACTGATCGTCCGGCTCAAGGACTACGCCCAGAGCGGCAAGGTGCAGCCGTACTTCGTGAAGCCGCCCCAGCACGCCGCGTGACCGGGCGCTCCGGCTCCCCCGGGTAGCCCGCCGGGCGCCGTCCGGTGGCGCACCGGTGCCGGCCCGGCGATGGTGGGCGGTGTACCGCCGTCCGGCCGCCGCCCGCCGAGGCCCGCGGAGGGGCCCGCCGGGGCCCCGGCCCCGCCCGGCCGGGGCGGAGGACCCGTGCCCCTGGAGGCCCCGCAATGCCCGTAGTCACCGCTCCGTACAAGCCCGGTACCCCGTGCTGGGTCGACCTGATGGCGAGCGACCAGCAGGCCGCGCTCGACTTCTACCGCGACCTGTTCGGCTGGCAGGGCGAGATCGGCCCGCCCGAGTTCGGCGGCTACGCCGTGTGCGCGCTGAACGGCCGGCCGGTCGCCGGGATCATGGCCCGGATGGCCCCCGAGGGCCAGCCCGTCCCGCCGGTCGCCTGGACCACCTACCTGGCCTCGGACGACGCCGACGCCACCCAGAGCGCCGTCGCCGAGCACGGCGGCACGATCCTCTACCCGGCCATGGACGTCGGCACGGTCGGCCGGATGCTGGTCGCCGCCGACCCGACCGGCGCGGTGTTCGGCGTCTGGCAGAAGCTGGACTTCATCGGCGCCGGCATCGTGAACGAGCCCGGCTCGCTGGTCTGGAACGAGCTCAACACCGGCGACACCGACGCGGCCGGCCGGTTCTACCACCAGGCCGTGGGCCTGCGCCCGGGGACCGTCCAGGGCATGGAGGGCTACTACTCGCTCAACGTCGGCGACCGCACCGTCTGCGGCATGCAGCAGGTCCCCGGGTACCTCGCCCCCGGCACGCCCGCGCACTGGATGACCTACTTCTCGGTGGACGACACCGACTCCACCGTGGACGCCCTGGTCAAGGCGAGCGGCTCGGTGATCCAGCCGCCGTTCGACATGCAGGCCGGCCGGATGGCGGTCGTCCAGGACCCGCAGGGCGCCGTCTTCGCGATGATCGCCGCACCGGGCACGCCCTGATCCGCCGGACCGGCGGCGGCCCCGTCGGCCGCCGGAGCCGCCCGTTCCCGCGACGCGCCGCCGGGAATGGGCGGCTTCCCCGCGTCCGCGGGTGAGACTGCACCCATGCTGGGGCTTCCGGACGACATCCGCGCTTTCCTCTTCGACCTCGACGGGGTGCTCACCCAGACCGCCAAGGTGCACGCCGCGGCCTGGAAGGACACCTTCGACGCGTTCCTGCGCGCCGAGGCGGCCCGCACCGGCGAGCCGTTCGTGCCCTTCGACGCCGTCCTCGACTACGACACGTACGTCGACGGCCGCCCGAGACTCGACGGCACCCGGGCGTTCCTGCACAGCCGCGGCGTCGACCTGCCCGAGGGCACCGACGCCGACCCGCCCGGCACCCGCACCGTGCACGGCATCAGCCTGGCCAAGAACGACACCGTGCTGCGGATGATCCGCGAGCAGGGCGTCCAGCCGTACCCGGGCTCGGTCGCCTACGTGCGCCGGCTGCGCGGCCTCGGGCTGCCCACCGCGGTCGTCTCGTCCAGCGCCAACTGCCGGGACGTGCTGCGCGCCGCCGGGATCGAAGAACTGTTCGACGTGATCGTGGACGGCGTCGTGGCCAAACGCGAGAACCTGCCGGGCAAGCCCGCGCCCGACACCTACCTCGCCGCCGCCCGGGCCCTGGGCGTCGAGCCCGCGCACGCCGCCGTCTTCGAGGACGCGCTCGCCGGGGTCGCCTCCGGCCGGGCCGGCGGCTTCGGCGCGGTGGTCGGCGTCGACCGCACCGGCCAGGCCGCCGAACTGCGCCGCGACGGCGCCACCGTGGTCGTCACCGACCTCGCCGAGCTGCTCGAAGGAGACGCGGCATGACCAGCCTGGACAACTTCAGCGTCGACCCCTGGCAGATCACCGAGCAGGGCCTCGACCTGGAGTCGATGGCCCGCGCCGAGTCCGTCTTCGCGCTCTCCAACGGCCACATCGGCCTGCGCGGCAACCTCGACGAGGGCGAGCCGCACGGCCTCCCCGGCACCTACCTGAACGGCGTCTTCGAACTCCGCCCGCTGCCGTACGGCGAGGGCGGCTACGGCTACCCGGAGTCCAGCCAGAGCGTCATCAACATCACCAACGGCAAGATCATCCGGCTGCTGGTGGACGACGAGCCCTTCGACCTGCGGTACGGCGAACTGCTCGGCCACCGCCGCTGGCTGGACTTCCGGGACGGGCTGCTGCGGCGCGAGGCCGAGTGGACCTCCCCGGCCGGCCGGACCATCAGGGTGAACTCGACCCGGCTGGTCTCGCTCACCCAGCGGGCCGTCGCCGCCGTCGAGTACACCGTCGAGGCGGTGGACGCGCCGGTGCGGATCGTCCTGCAGTCCGAGCTGGTCGCCAACGAGCAGCTGCCCGGCGGCCCCGAGGGCGACCCGCGCGCCGCCGCCGTGCTGGAGGCCCCGCTGATCGGCGAGGTGCACCACGCCGGCGGCAGCAAGGCCGTCCTGGTGCACCGCACCCGGTACAGCGGCATCCGGGTCGCCGCCGGGATGGACCACGTCATCGAGGGCCCGGAAGGCCTGGACACCGTCGCCGAGGCGGAGGTCGACCACTGCCGGATCAGCGTCACCACCCTGCTCCGGCCGGGCGAACGGCTGCGGCTGGTGAAGTTCATGTCCTACGGCTGGTCCGCGACACGCTCGCAGCCCGCCGTCCGGGACCAGGTGGAGGCCGCGTTGACCGCCGCCCGGTATACCGGCTGGGACGGGCTGGTGACCGAACAGGCCGAGTTCCTCAAGGAGTTCTGGGAGACCAGCGACGTCGAGATCGAGGGCGACGTCGAACTCCAGCAGGCCGTCCGGTTCGCCGTCTTCCACGTCCTCCAGGCGGGCGCCCGGAGCGAGGAACGGGCCATCCCCGCCAAGGGGCTGACCGGCCCCGGCTACGACGGCCACAGCTTCTGGGACACCGAGACCTTCGTCCTGCCGGTGCTCACCTACTGCCTGCCGGCCGCCGTCAACCAGGCGCTCCGCTGGCGCTACACGACCCTCCCGATGGCCCGCGACCGGGCGACCCAACTCGGCCTCGCCGGCGCGGTGTTCCCGTGGCGGACCATCCGCGGCGAGGAATGCTCGGGCTACTGGCCGGCCGGCACCGCGGCCTTCCACATCGGCGCCGACATCGCCTCCGCCGTGTCCCGCTACGTCCGGACCACCGGGGACGCCGAGTTCGAGCGCGAGTACGGGCTGGAACTGCTCGTCGAGACCGCCCGGATGTGGCGCTCGCTCGGCCACCACGACGCCGTCGGCAAGTTCCGCATCGAGGGCGTCACCGGCCCCGACGAGTACAGCGCCGTCGCCGACAACAACGTCTTCACCAACCTGATGGCGCAGGCCAACCTGCGCGTCGCCGCCGAAGCGGCCGCCCGGCACCCGCGCGAGGCGGCCGCACTCGGCGTCGACACCGAGGAGACCGCCGCCTGGCGGGACGCCGCCGCCGCGATGTTCATCCCGTACGACGAGAACCTCGGCGTCCACCCGCAGGCCGACGGCTTCACCGACCACCAGGTCTGGGACTTCGAACACACCCCGCCGGAGAACTACCCGCTGCTGCTCCACTACCCGTACTTCGACCTGTACCGGAAGCAGGTGGTCAAGCAGGCCGACCTGGTCCTCGCCATGCAGGTCCGCGGCGACGCCTTCACCGACGAGCAGAAGGCCCGCAACTTCGCCTACTACGAGCGGCTGACCGTCCGCGACTCCTCGCTCTCCGCCTGCACCCAGGCGGTGATCGCCGCCGAGGTCGGGCAGCTGGACCTCGCGTACGACTACACCGCCGAAGCCGCCCTGATGGACCTGCACGACCTCGGCGGCAACACCCGCGACGGCCTCCACATGGCCTCGCTCGCCGGGGCCTGCATCGCCCTGGTGGCCGGCTTCGGGGGGCTCCGCGACCACGGCGAGATCCTCAACTTCCGGCCCCGGCTGCCGGCCGGGCTGATGAAGCTCAGCTTCTCGCTGCTGGTGCGCGGCCGGCTGCTGGGCGTCCGGATCACCCACGAGGGCACGACGTACACGCTGCGCCGCGGCGAGGTGATCCACCTGCGGCACGACGGCGAGGTGGTCCAGGTGAAGGCCGGCTCCCCGGTCACCGTGCCCACCACCGTCCCGCCCGCCCAGGAACGCTGCAGCCAGCCCCCCGGCCGCGAACCGGCCCGCCGCCAGCCCCAGGCCGGGATCGCCGCCGGCACCCTCAGCCCCGGCCCGGACCACCTGGCCGCGGAGTAGCCGCCCCGCCCGCCCCGCCCCCGGCCCTCACCCCTTCGGCCCCTCCCGGGTGCGCGGCCCGCGCTCCCGCCGGAGGGTGCAGGTGTCCTGTGGCGAGCGGCGGCCGGTGAAGGAGCCCCCCGTGGTGAGTGTGGCCGAGCAGATGGTGGAGGTGCTCCGGCAGGCCGGGGTGGAGCGGGTGTACGGCGTCGTCGGCGACAGCCTCAACCCGGTGGTGGACGCGATCCGCCGGGCCGAGGGGATCGGCTGGGTGCACGTCCGCAACGAGGAGGCCGGGGCCTTCGCCGCGGCCGCCGAGGCCGAGCTCAGCGGCCGTCTCGCGGTCTGCGCCGGCTCCTGCGGTCCCGGCAACACCCACCTGGTCCAGGGCCTCTACGACGCCCAGCGCAGCGGCCTCCCGGTGCTCGCGCTCGCCTCGCACATCCCGTCCGGCCAGATCGGCACCGGCTTCTTCCAGGAGACCCACCCCGAGCGGGTGTTCACCGACTGCAGCAGCTGGTGCGAGATGCTCTCCGCGCCCGCCCAGCTGCCCCGCCTGCTCCGGATCGCGGTCCAGCACGCGCTGGGCGCCCGCGGCGTCTCGGTGCTGGCCTTCCCCGGCGACGTCGCCGCCATGCCCGCCGCCGGCCCGACCGGCACCAGCCACTTCCTCACCGAGCAGGCCGTCGCCGCCCCGCCCTGGTCCCAGGTGCAGGCGCTGGCCCGTGCCCTCAACGCGGCCCCCCGGGTGGCCCTGTTCTGCGGTGCGGGTGTGCGTGGCGCGCACGCCGAGGTGATGGAGGTCGCCGGGGCCCTGAACGCGCCGGTGGGGCACTCGCTGCGCGGCAAGGAGTGGATCCAGTTCGACAGCCCGTACGACGTCGGGATGAGCGGCCTGCTCGGCTACGGCGCCTGCCACGAGGCCTTGCACGCGGCCGACCTGGTGCTGCTGCTCGGCACCGACTTCCCGTACGACTCCTTCCTGCCGCAGGCCCGCACCGTCCAGGTGGACCACGACGCCACCCGGCTCGGCCGCCGCACGGCCCTCGAACTGGCCGTCCACGGCGACGTCTCGGCGACCCTGCGGGCCGTCCTGCCGCTGCTGGAGCCCAAGCAGGACCGCGGCTTCCTGGACGAGATGCTGCGCAAGCACTGCCGCGCCCTGGAGGACGTGGTCGGCGCCTACACCCGGGACATCGGGAACCACCTGCCGGTCCACCCCGAGTACGTGGCCTCGGTGCTGGACGAGGTGGCCGCGGACGATGCGGTGTTCACCGTGGACACCGGGATGAACAACGTCTGGGCCGCCCGCTACCTGCAACCGAACGGCCGCCGCCGGGTGATCGGCTCCTTCCTGCACGGCTCGATGGCGAACGCGCTGCCGCACGCGATCGGCGCCCAACTGGCCTGTCCCGGACGGCAGGTGGTGGCCATGGCGGGCGACGGCGGGCTCTCGATGCTGCTCGGCGAGCTGCTCACGGTGGTGAAGCACCGGCTGCCGGTGAAGACGGTGGTCTTCAACAACGGCGCGCTCGGCATGATCAAGCTGGAGATGCTGGTCTCCGGTTACCCGGAGTCGGAGACCGGCAACGGGGACGTCGACTACGCGGGGATCGCCCGGGCGATGGGCATTCCGGCCAAACGGGTGACCGAGCCGGCCCGGGTGCGGGAGGTGCTGGCGGAGGCGCTGGAGCGGCCCGGCCCGGCGCTGGTGGACGTGGTCACCGACCCGAACGCGCTCTCCATCCCGCCGCACATCACCGCCGCGCAGGTGAAGGGCTTCGCCCTGGCGGCCGGCCGGACGGTGCTCTCCGGCGGGGTCGGGCGCATGATCGACCTGGCCCGGAGCAACCTGCGGAACATCCCCCGGCCGTAGGCCCCTGTCCGGGCCGCACGGAGGCGTCGCGGAGCCTTTTGCCTCAGAGGCAATTTTCTTGCCCGTCCGGCACGCGGGGTGTCCACTGGTCACATGACCACCAGCCCGACCGGCCCCTCCGCCCCCGGCGACCAGTTCGACGACCAGGAGGTCGCCGGCCTCGCCGCGCGGCTGCGCGAGCACCGGCTCAGCAGCCGGCTCACGCTCGAGGTGGCCGCCGCCCGGATCGGTCTCTCCCCAGCCTATCTGTCCCGGCTGGAGACCGGCCGCCGGCAGCCGTCGCTGCCCGTCCTGCTGGGCCTCGCCCGCGCCTACGGCACCTCCGTCTCCGGCCTCCTCGGCGAGGCCATGGTCGAGCCCGACCCGGTGGTGCGCGGCGGCGCGATCGAGCCCGGCCGCGCGGGCGGCTGGGGCTACCGCCGGGCCGGCGCCCCCGGCCGGGCCATGCAGGCGCTGCGCGTGCACGTCCCCCCGGGCGTGCAGGACGCGGTGGTCCGGGTCCACCCCGGCGAGGAGTGGCTCTACGTCCTCCAGGGCCGGCTGAAGCTGACCCTCGGGGACCGCGTCCACGTCCTCGCGGAGGGCGACTCCGCGCACTTCGACTCGCTCACCCCGCACTGCATCGCCGCCGACTCGGCGGACGGGGTCGAGCTGCTCTTCGTCCACACCCTGCTGCAGAGCCCCGGCGGCGAACTCTGCCTCGGCGGCGGCCCTGCCGCACCCCACTGACCCGTCGTCAGAACTCCCGGAGGAGATCTCCCATGGCTGATCCCACCACCACCGCCACCACCACCGCCGTCCCCGCTGCCGCCCCCGCGGCCGTGCCCCAGGCCGCCCCGAAGACCGTCGACGCCGGCAAGTGGGCCAACCGCCGCGTCGGCATCCGGGTGCTGGTCTACATGGTCGCCACGCACGCCTTCGCGGGGTTCATCATGCTGCTCTTCGAGCTCGGCAACCGCAACAAGTAGCCTGCCGCGCCGGTCCGTTCGTTCGGCCAGGCCGTTCCGGCCGCGCCCGTCACGCCCCCCGGAGCAGCTCGCAGAGCGCGTCCAGGGCGGCCGGGAAGGTGCGGTCGGACGGGGTGCCGTAGCCGACCACCAGCGCGGGCGGGGCGTCCGGCGCGAGGGCCGGGTCGGCGAGGTGCCAGCCGAGGCCGGTGACGACCAGGCCGGCCGCCTCCGCGCGGTCCAGCAGCTCGGCCTCCGGCACTGCGCCGGACGGCAGTTGCAGGACGGCGTGCAGCCCGGCCGCGATGCCCGTCACCTCGACCTGCGGGGCCCGCTCGGCGAGCGCCGCGACGAGCAGGTCGCGGCGGCGCCGGTAGTGCAGCCGGGAGCGGCGGACGTGCCGGTCGTAGGTGCCGGAGGTGATCAGTTCGGCGAGGGTGAGCTGGTCGAGCACCGGGGCCATGCCGTCCGCCAACTGCTTCAGCCGGGCCACCGGCTCGACCAGCGCGTCCGGCAGGGCCAGCCAGCCGAGCCGCAGGCCCGGGGCGAGGCTCTTGGCCGCCGTCCCCGCGTACACCACCCGCTCGGGGTCGAGCGCCTGCATCGCGCCGAGCGGCTGCCGGTCGTAGCGGAACTCGCCGTCGTAGTCGTCCTCGATCACGTACCCGTCGTGTGCGCGGGCCCAGCCGACGGCCGCGGCCCGGCGGTCGGCGGCCAGCGCGGCGCCGGTCGGGTACTGGTGGGCGGGGGTGAGCAGGACGCCGCCGGGCCGGCCGTCGAGCAGGTCGGTCCTGGCCCCGGAGCAGTCCACGGGCAGCGGGAGGGTGGCCAGCCCGGCGGCCCGGACGGTGTCCCGCTGCGGCGGCAGCCCGTACGCCTCGACGGCGAGGGCCCGGCCGTCCCGCCCGCGCAGGGCCGCGCTCAGCAGGCCCAGGCCCTGGGTGAACCCGGCGCAGACCAGCAGGTGGTCGGGGTCGGTCCGGACCCCGCGCACCCGGGCCAGGTAGGCGGTGAGCGCCTCCCGCAGCTCGATCCGGCCGAGCGGGCTGCTGTAGTCGAAGGCCGCGTGCGGCGCCGTGGCGAGCGCGCGCCGGGTGGCGGACAGCCAGGCGCTGCGCGGGAACAGCGAGACGTCCGGGCGGCCGGGCATCAGGTCGTGCCGGCCGTGCCGGCGGTCGAGCGGCGGGTGGGCGGTGCGCCGGCCCGGGCGCGGTGCCGTCCGCTCGGCCACCGTGGTGCCCGAGCCCTGCCGGGAGGTGAGCCAGCCCTCGGCGGTGAGCTGCCCGTACGCCTCCACCACGGTGTTGCGGGCGATCCCGAGGTCCTCGCCGAGCGCCCGGGAGGACGGCAGTCGGGTGCCGGGGGCCAGCCGCCCGTCCTGCACCGCCTCGCGCAGGGCGTCCTCCAGGGCCGCCCGCAGCCCGGCCCCGGCGGCCCGGCGGCCGGTGAGGTCGAGGTGCAGGTCGCCGCCGAACGTCGTCCAGGAGGCGTTCCGGGGGGTGCTCATTGGGCGGTGGGCCCCGTTCCGTGTTCCGTTGCCGATGCGGTCCGTACCGCGATTATCGCGCTCCCCCGCCGGCGGCCGGTCGGGCCTCCGGACGGGGCCCGGCGGCGGTGCGGGCACGCCGGAGAAGGCCGGGTGCCCGCGCAGCCCGGCCGGTTATCGTCAACACGGCACCGACGGACCAGAGCTGGGGGATGTGACAGGTGAGCGGGGACGAATTCCAGGCGCGGCGGTTCGAGGAGCACCGGCCGCAACTGCGCGCGGTGGCCTACCGGATGCTCGGCTCGCTCAGCGAGGCCGAGGACGCGGTGCAGGAGGGCTGGCTGCGGCTGTCCCGCACCGACACCTCCGGGGTGGAGAACCTCGGCGCCTGGCTGACCACGGTGGTCGGCCGGATCTGCCTGGACCTGCTGCGCTCCCGCACCGCGCGGCGCGAGGACCCGCTCCAGGGCGAGGACGGGCAGGTCCGGCTGCCCGACCCGGTGGTGGGGACGGCCTCCGGTGCCGTCGACCCGCAGGACGAGATCCTGATGGCCGACTCGGTCGGCATCGCGCTGATGGTCGTCCTGGAGACCCTGACCCCGCCCGAGCGGCTGGCGTTCGTGCTGCACGACCTGTTCTCCGTCCCCTTCGACGAGATCGCGCCGGTCCTCGGCCGCACCTCCGCCTCCACCCGCCAGCTCGCCAGCCGCGCCCGCCGCCGCGTCCAGGGCGCCGCCCCGGCCCCCGACAGCGACCGGGCCCGGCGCCGTGAGGTGGTGGAGGCCTTCCTCGCCGCCTCCCGCGCCGGGGACTTCGACGCCCTGCTCGCCGTCCTCGACCCGGACGTGGTGGCCCGCGCGGACGGCGGCACGCTCCGCCCCGGCCTGGTCCGCCGCGGCGCGGCCGAGGTCGCCTCCCAGGCGATCACCTTCGCCCGCTTCGCCCAGGACAGCCGGGCGGTGCTCGTCAACGGTGCGCCCGGCGTGCTCTCGCTCGCCGACGGCAAGCCGCTCTCGCTCATGGCGTTCACCGTGCACGGCGGCCGGATCGTCGCGATGGACTTCCTCACCGACCCGGACCGCCTGGCGCAGCTCGACCTGGTGGCCCTCCTGGACGGCTGAGGCCGGGGGCGCCGGGGCGGGGGCTGACACGGCCCGGGCCCTCCCCGCATGTTGATCATGGGGGAGGGCCTCCCGGCACGGCCGGAGGAGCGGCGGACCCGGGCGTGGGACGGGCGCGAAAAAGATCCGGGAATTCCGTCGGGCGGTGTAGAGGGCCGTGCCTCCGCTCCGACCGAAGGGTGGAAGCGCGCCGACGGGGCGCGCGGGAAGCGGGAGGACACCCGGAATGAAGTACGTCGCGATGATCTACGGCAACCAGGCCAAGTGGGACGCGTTCCCGGCCGAGGCCTGGCCCGAGGCGATCGCCCGGCAGGACGCGTTCAACAAGCGGTACCGCGAGAGCGGCGAGCTGATCGGCGCCTACGGTCTGGCCGACGCGGCCGCCGCCCAGCTGGTGCGCCGCCGGGACGGCCTGCCGGCGGTCACCGACGGCCCGTACCTGGAGACCAAGGAGTACCTCGCCAGCTTCTACCTGCTGGACTGCGAGAGCCTGGAGCGCGCCCAGCAGATCGCCGCCGACATGCCGTTCGCGGACGTCGAGCCGGTCGAGCTCTGGCCGGTCCTGCACGACGCCGCGGCGGACGTGTGACCGGCCTGCCCCACCCCGCCGAGGACCTGCTGCGCGAGCTGGCGCCGCAGGTCCTCGGCGCGCTCGTCCGCCGGTACGGCGTCTTCGACACCTGCGAGGACGCCGTGCAGGAGGCGCTGCTCGCCGCGGCCCTCCAGTGGCCCGGGTCCGGCGTGCCGGAGAACCCGCGCGGCTGGCTGCTCACCGTCGCCTCCCGCCGCCTGGTCGACCAGGTGCGCAGCGAGAACGCCCGCCGCCGCCGTGAGGACGCGCTCGCCCTGGCCACCCCGCAGTCCGCCCTGCTCGGCCGTGCCGCCGACAGCAGGCCGGAGGCCGACCGGGACGACTCGCTGGCCCTGCTCTTCCTCTGCTGCCACCCCGCGCTCTCCGCGCCCAGCCGGATCGCGCTCACCCTGCGCGCGGTCGGCGGCCTGAGCACCGCGCAGATCGCCGCCGCGTTCCTGGTGCCCGAGGCGACGTTGGCCCAGCGGATCAGCCGGGCCAGACAGACGGTCAAGGGCCTGGGGCTGCCCGCCCCCGAGGGCGCGGAGCGCGCCGAGCGGCTGGCCGAGGTCCGCCAGGTGCTCTACCTGGTCTTCAACGAGGGCTACACGGCGAGCGGGGGCGACGGCCTGACCGCGCCGGAGCTGGCCACCGAGGCGATCAGGCTCGCCCGGCTGCTGCACCGGCTGGTCTCGGACGACCCCGAGACGGCCGGCCTGCTCGCCCTGATGCTGCTCACCGACGCCCGCCGCCCGGCCCGCACCGGGCCCGGCGGGGAGCTGGTGCCGCTCGCCGAACAGGACCGGCGGCGCTGGGACGGCCGGCTGGTGGCGGAGGGCGTGGCGCTGATCAGCCGCACCCTGCCGGGCGGCCGGGTCGGCCCGTACCAGCTGCAGGCGGCGATCGCGGCCGTGCACGACGAGGCCGGATCGGCGGAGGACACGGACTGGCCGCAGATCCTCGCCCTGTACGAGCTGCTGGAGCGGTTCGGGCCGAACCCGGTGGTGACCCTGAACCGCGCGGTCGCGGTGGCCGAGGTGCACGGCCCGGCCGCCGGGCTGGAGCTGCTCGCCACGCTGGAGGGTGACAAGCGCATGGTGCGCAACCACCGGCTGCTCGCCACCCGGGCCCACCTGCTGGAGCTGCTCGGCGACCGGTCCGGTGCGGCCGGGGCCTACCGGGAGGCGGCCCGCCGCACCACCAGCGCGCCCGAGCGGCTCCATCTGACGGAACGCGCACGGCGGTTGGAGGCCACGGGATGAGCACTGACGCTTCGGCAGCCGTCCGCGGCACCGGGCACGGCCTCCACCTCGCACGCCCGGCGGAGGTGGCGCGGCTGATCGGCGGCTTCGTCCCGCCGCCGGAGTGACCCGGCGGTGTCGCCGACACCCGGTGCGGACGGTGGTGCGGGACCTACGCGGCCCGGCTCTCCAGCAGCCGCTTCAGCGTCTGCTCGTTCTTCGGCATCTCCTTCTTCGCCATCGGTTTCACGACCAGCGGCACGAGCACGTGGCCGAGCCCGTGCGGCTCGAAGTCGAGCGAGAGCGTGACGCGGGACCGTTCGCCGTCGCCGAGCGGTTCGACGGTGCCCCGCACATCGCCCCGCACCGGGCCGTCGATGCCGTGCATCCGCCAGCTGCGGGGCGGGTCGAACTCGGTGATCTCCGAGGTCATCGGCATCTCCCGGCCGCGGACCTTCCGGGTGACCCGTACCCGGGAGCCGACGTGCAGGGGGCCGCCGTCCAGTGCCTCGGCGGAGACCGCACTCTCCTGCCATTCGGGCAGGTGGGAGGTGTCGGTCAGGTACGAGAAGACGTCCTCGGGCCGACGCGCGATGTCGATGCTTTCCTTGATCGCGGACATGGCTGCCCCCTTTCGCGGTGCCATCACTTGAATGGTCCCACCACGCCCGCGCCCCCGACCCTCCCGCACGGGAAGTCGGCCCGGCGGCTTCCCGCGCGGGAGGCCGCCGGCTCAGCCGGCCGGGGCGATCCGGGCGACCAGGGTGTCGACGAGCGCGGCGGGGTCGTCCAGCAGCCCGGGCAGCGTGAGGTGTTCGAGCAGCAGGCCGGTCATCGCGAGGTAGAGGACGACCACGGTGTCGCGGTCGCCGGGGAGGCCCTCGCCGAGGTGGTAGGCGATGTTGGCGTCCAGCTCCGCCCGGAGGGTGCGGGTGAGCTCGGTGCGCAGCCCGGGTCGGCGGGCGGCCTCCAGGCGCAGCTCCAGCAGGGCGAGGTAGCCGGAGCGGTGGGCCTCGATGCGCCGGAGCAGGTCGTGCAGCAGGGCGGCGACCAGGGCCCGGTCGCGCGGGGCGCGCAGCAGGCCGGTGATGACCTCCGGGTCCGGGGTGAGGTGGTGGTGGACCCGGCCGGCGACCTGGTGGAGCAGGTCGTCGCGGTTGGCGAAGTAGTTGGAGGCGGTGCCGGCCGGGACGCCCGCCCGGACGTCGACGGCGCGGAAGGTGAGGCCGCGGGCGCCGTCGCCCGCGAGGACCTCGATGGCGGCGTCGACGAGCGCCGCACGGCGGGCGGGATTCTGGGCCATCGCTGATTCTCCTTCAGGAAACTCTTGCACCACTACATCCGGAGTACTATAACTGGAGTGGTTCGCATGACGGGCCGGAACCCCGCAGTCACGACAGCAAGGACCTGGATGCGCAAGCTCAGCTACTTCATCGCCGGCACCATCGACGGCTTCATCGCCGCCCCGGACGGCACCTACGACTTCTTCTTCCCGTACGTCACGGGTGACTTCCTCCCCTACCTGTCCGACACGTTCGCGGACACCATCCCCGCCCTGGGCCGGACCGCCATGGGCCTCGACGGGGTGCCCAACAAGCGCTACGACACCGTGCTGATGGGCCGCGCCACCTACGAGCCGGGGCTGGCCCTCGGCATGGCCAGCCCCTACCCCCACCTGCGGCAGATCGTCTTCTCCCGCTCGCTCACCGAGAGCCCGGACCCGGCCGTCGAGGTCACCGCCGAGGACCCGCTGCCCGTGGTCCGCCGGCTCAAGCAGGAGGACGGGCTGGACATCTGGCTCTGCGGCGGCGGCACGCTCGCCGGGCAGCTGCTGCCGGAGATCGACGAACTGATCATCAAGCTCAACCCGATCGTGGCCGGTTCCGGCGTGCCGGTCTTCTCCGCCGACTTCGCGCTGCGCGCCTTCGACCTGGTCGAGAGCCGGAGCTTCGACAACGGCACCGTGGTCCTCACCTACGCGAAGTCGACCCTCGCGACCGGCGGGGAGCTGGGGGCGGACGGCATGCCGCTCGCGCCGGCGAGCTGACCACCGGGCAGGCGCCCGCGACCGCCGCAGCACGCTCAGCGCACCTCGGCGTACAGCTCCTCGACCAGCCGCGCGACGGCCTCCGGCTCGCGCAGCATCGGGTAGTGGTCGGAGGCCGCCATCCGGACCAGCCGGCAGCCGGGGATCCGGGCCGCGGTCTCCTCGTTGAAGCGCACGACCCCCGGCCGGTCCAGCTCGCCCAGCGCCAGCACGGTGGGCGCGGCGATCTCGCCGAGCCGGTCGAAGGCGGGCGGGTCGGGTTCCTGGTACCCGACGTTGCCGAACCAGGCGGGCAGCACGGCCCTGAAGTGCGCGGCGGCGACCGGGTCGGCCTCCGGGGTGCCGCCGCCGGCCAGCCCCCAGAGCCCGAGCCCGAGCCGGACGATGCCCTCCGTGTCGCCGGCCCCGGCCAGCCGTCCCACCTCCCGGTGCAGCTCGGACTCGTCGAGGCCGTCGTACCCGGTGACCGTGGGGACGAACAGCGCCAGGCCGGCCACCCGCTCCGGGGCGGCCAGCGTGAGGCTGACCGAGGCGGCCCCGCCCATGCTGGAGGCCACCAGGACCGCCCGCTCCAGCCCGAAGTGGTCGAGCACCGCGGTGAGGTCCGCGGCGGGGGAGTACGCGGCCGTGGGCGCGGGTGACCGCCCGTAGCCGCGGGCGTCGTAGCGGATCACCCGGTACCGGCCGTCGAGCGCCGAGAGCACGCGATCCCAGATGGTCGAGTCACCCACGCCCGGGTGGACCATGACCAGCGGCAGCCCGTCCCCTCCCGAGTCCTCCGCCCAGACTTCGCCGTTGCCGACGGACACCATGGTTTCCATGGCGCCAGTCTGGGCGCCCGGGCGGCCCGCCGCATCAGGGCGTCACCCCAGGCGCCGCCCGAACCGCTCCGCCAGGAACTGCTCGAAGGTGACCCGGCCCACCGCCCGCTCCGGCGTCAGGTGGCCGCCCGCCCGCAGCGCGCGGTAGGTCCCGCCGGCCAGCCGCACGTTCAGCAGCGGACGGCGCCGTCCGGTCGCGTCGAGGTAGGCCCGGGCCAGCTCCGGGAACGGGCGGACGGCCGGCCCGCCCATGTCCGGCACCCTTCCGGCCGGCGTCGCCGTCGCGAGCCCGGCCAGCCGGGTGGCGACCTCCGCCACCTCGATCGGCTGGTCGGCCACCCCGGCGGGCAGCAGCATGACCGGCAGCTTGGCCGAGGCCTGCACGACCCGCAGCATCAGGTCGTGGAACTGCGTCGTGCGCAGGATGGTCCAGCCGAGCCCGGACTCCTCGACCAGCTTCTCGACGGCGAGCTTGGACCGGTAGTAGGACAGCGGCACCCGGTCGACGCCGACGATCGAGATGTAGACCAGGTGCCGTACGCCGGCCGCGCGGGCCGCATCGATCAGGTGGCGGGCCGCCTGTTCGTCGCCGCCGCGGGGGGAGGAGGCGCAGTGCACGATCGTCTCGACGCCCGCCACGGCGTCGGCCAGCCCGGTGCCCTCGCGCAGGTCCACGGCGTACGGCCGGGAGTGCCGGCTCAGCACCCGTACGTCGTGCCCGTCCGCGCGCAGCCGTTCGGTGACGAGCCGGCCGAGCGTGCCGGTGCCGCCGGTCACCAGGATCGTGGTCATCGCAGTTGCCCCTTCGATGGGCGCGCTCCCCGGTGGAGCGCGCGTCACCCGCTGAGAACCGACGAGCCCGCGCTTTTGTGACAACGGCCCCGGGACGGCCCCCAGCCGTGGGGGCCGGAGTCGGGGGCGGTCAGACCCCGGGCGCCGAGGCGGCGAACTGGCGGCTCGCGAAGGCGAGCTTCTCCGGGTTCAGCACGACCCGCACCTCGGCGATGACGCCGTCCCGCGGTTCGAAGGAGGCGACGGAGATCAGCTGCCCGCCCGCGTGCAGCAGCAGAGCCGCCGCACCGTTGACCTCGGCGACCGTGAACTCCCAGCCGCCGCCGAACCGCTCGCTGCTGCCCGCCAGGAAGCGCAGGACCTTCTCCCGGCCGACGATGGGCCGCAGCGCCGCCGTGATCCTCCCGCCGCCGTCGCTCCACCAGACGATGTCCTGGGCGAGCAGCCGTTCCAGCCCGGCGAGGTCGCCCTCGCGCGCCGCCGTGACGAAGGACGCGACGAGTTCGCGCTGCTGCTCGGCCGCCGGGGTGAAGCGGCTTTCGGGCGCGGCCACCCGTTGGGCCGCCCGGCGGTACAGCTGCCGGCAGTTGGCCTCGGTCAGGTCGAGCACCCCGGCGATGTCCCGGTGGCTGTAGTCGAACGCCTCGCGCAGCACGTAGACCGCCCGCTCCGTCGGGGTGAGCCGTTCCAGCAGCACCAGCAGGGCCGTCGAGACGGCCTCCCGCTGTTCGGCGGACTCCAGCGGGCCGAGGGTGCCGTCCTGGGTGAACACCGGCTCCGGCAGCCACGGCCCGACGTACTGCTCGCGCCGCATCCGGGCCGAGGTGAGCCGGTTGACGCACAGGTTGGTGACGACCTTGGCCAGCCAGGCCCCCGGGTGTCCGATCGACGCGCGAGGGGCGCCGTTCCAGCGGAGGTAGGCGTCCTGCACCGCGTCCTCGGCCTCCTCGGCGGAGCCGAGCAGCCGGTAGGCCAGGCCGAACAGCCTGGGGCGGTGGGCGGTGAACTCCTCGGCGGTCCCTGATGTCACGTCCTCAGCCTGCCAGAGGCCCGGAAACAGACGTATCGTGGTGCTTACCGGCAGAAGTTCGGGTGAGTCCTGAGGAGTAACCGGCGCTACCGTCTGGACGACGCGACTGGCGGTGTGTCAGGATCGGTCCTGCCGACGGGCGGTGGGCCCGGCCGGCGAACCAGGGGAGGAATCATGTCGCAGGACTCTCAGCCGCAGTTCGTGATGGTGCCGGTGCCCGTCGAGCACGTCACCAAGGTGTACGGCTTCCTCGCGGAGCTGGCCGGCGCCGGGTCCGCCGCTCCCCCCGTCCCCCCGGCTCCGCCGGAGGGGCCGGGTGCGGCGGACGACGGCAAGTGGCCGGTCGTCGAGTGGACCGTCGAGGACTTCCGCCGGCTGATGATCGAGCCGCTGGGCTCGGTGCAGACGGTCGCCCGCGTGCTCGACGTCCTGGCCGAGCAGCCGGACACGAAGGTCAGCTACACCACGCTGGCCACCCGGCTGGGGGTCGAGAAGAAGAACCTCCAGGGCAACCTCGCCGCCTTCACCCGCGCCGTGCACCGGCACTACCGGCGCCGGAACTGGCCGATGACCTGGGTCGAGGCGCTCACCGACGAGCCGGGCCTGAAGGTCGAGTTCTTCTACACGATGAGTGCGGGCACGGCCGCCCGCTGGCTGAAGGCCCGCGCGGAGGGCTGACCGGCCGCTGGTGCCGTCTACTCCAGGCGTCCGTCGGACCAGTCGCTAGACGACCCGCCGCCAGCCGCCGTCCGCCGGTCCCGCCGTGGGGGCGGGGCCGAAGTCGTACCGGACCCCGGACGGCCCGAAGGCCAGCAGCGAGATCGACGACGAGCCCCAGATCCGGCCGTCGCCGAACTCGCGCCGCTGGATCAGCGCCGCCGGGTCGTCCGGCTCCAGGCCGTCGCCGGAGACGATCGGCCTCCAGGCGCCCCACGCCTCCGCCACGTCCTCGCCGCCCCCCGGCTGCGGCTCCGGCCGGGGGGTGGCCCCGAAGCGGGCCCGGAAGTGCGCGGACCGGGCGGCCATCAGCGAGCTGACCAGCTCCGACGCGGTGCGGTTCGCGGCCAGCCCCTCCAGGCCGTCGTTGAGCACGACGCTCAGACCGGCGGGCAGGTCGAGCTCCTCCAGCCGGCTGCCGCTGCCGCCCCAGCTCAGCACCCTGGCGCCGGCCGGGCCCGCCAGCACCAGGTGGAACGGGTCGTACCGGTCGAGGTCGAGGTGCCCGATCCCGCCGTCCCGGACGGCGATCAGCGGCAGTTCGCCGCGCGAGAGCCGCGCCCCGGCCGGGGCCATGGTGCCGAAACCGTTCAGCAGACAGGCCGCCGCGGCCGGGTTCCCCGGGCCGGTCCCCGGCTCGACCGCCAGCCACGTCCCGCCCGCCACGAGGTCCAGCCCGCCGACGGCCGTCGGGTGCCCCGGCCAGTGGTGGTCCGGCGGCGCCCACCGCCGCCCGGCGTACTCGTCCCGGACCGACAGCAGCAGCACCGGCACCGCCGACGCAGGGTCGATGCTGACGAACGCCGTGCACACGCGCTGGGCTCCCTGACCTCGCCGGACGGGTGGCCGCACAGCCGCCCTGCCGCCGATCCTCGCACGGACGTTCGCCCGTCGGGAGGGTCGTGCCCCCGTCGTTCCGCCGCCGTGCCCCCGCCGTTCCGCCGCCGCCGTGCCACACTCGGGCCGGACGCCGCCCGCCCGCGGCACCGCCCGGCCCCGAGACCGGAGTGGCCCACGATCTCCCGGCCCGAATGTGCCGGAGCGGCAGTCCATTCCCCGCCTAGGGTGGCCCTCATGACGACGACCGAGCACCCCACCGTGTCCGCCCCCGAGCAGCGGATCTCCCTCCCCGACCTCGCCCCCGAGTTCTACCGGGCCATGGCCGGCCTGGAGCGCGCCTCCCGGAAGGGCGTCGACCCGGTGCTCGCCGAGCTGGTCAAGGTGCACGCCTCGATGCTCAACGGCTGCGCCTTCTGCATCGACATGCACTCGACCGACGCGGTGAAGAACGGCGAGCAGCACCACCGGCTGCTCTCCCTCCCGGCCTGGCGCGAGACCTCGTGGTTCACGGCGAAGGAGCGGGCCGCCCTGGCGCTGACCGAGTCGATCACCCTGCTGACGCAGGGGCACGTCCCGGACGCCGTCTACGACGAGGCCGCCGCGCGGTTCGAGCAGACCGAGCTGGCGCAGCTGATCACGCTGATCGTCACCATCAACGCCTGGAACCGGATCGGCGTGACCTCCCGCCTCAGCCCGGCCGTGAAGGAGGGGTGACCGGCATGACACCGACCCGGCAGCAGGAGAAGGCCCGCGCGCTGGGCGAACTGCACCGCCCCGGCGAGCCGTTGGTGCTCGCCAACGTCTGGGACGCGCTGGGAGCCCGGCTGGTCGCGGCGGCCGGGGCCCGGGCGGTCGCCACAGCCAGCGCGAGCGTGTCCTGGACGCTCGGCAGTGCGGACGGTGACGCCGCCGACCGCGAGGAGGTGCTCGCCCGGACCGCGCAGATCGTGCGCTCGGTCGGGCTGCCGGTCACGGCGGACCTGGAGACCGGGTTCGGCGCCACCGCGGCCGAGGTCGGCGAGACGGTGACGGCCCTGGTCGCCACCGGCGCGGTGGGCGTCAACCTGGAGGACGCGGCGCGCCCGGCCGACGAGGCGGCCGAGCGGATCGCGGCGGCCCGGGCGGCCGCGGGCGGGGCCGGGGTCGACCTCTTCGTCAACGCCCGCACCGACGTCTTCCTCCGCCGGATCGGCGACCCGGCCGGCCGCCTGGACGAGGCGGTCCGGCGCCTGCGCGCGTACGTCGAGGCGGGTGCGGACGGCGTGTTCGTGCCCGGGGTGGCGGACCGGGAGACGATTGCGGCACTGGTCGCGGCCGTCCCGGCGCCGCTGAACGTGCTGGCGGGCCCGGGCTCGCCGTCCGTGCCGGAGCTGGCGGAGCTGGGCGTGGCCCGGGTCAGCCTGGGGCCGGGCCTGGCCGAGGCGGCGTACGCGGTGGTGCGCCGGGCCGCCGAGGAGGTCTACACGGCGGGCACCTACACGGCGCTCGACGGCGGGCTCACCTATCCGGAGCTGAACGCCCTCGCCCTGGGACGGGACTGAGCCGCGGGTGGTCCGGGCACGCTCGGGGGTGTGCCCGGACCACCCGCGTGGTGCGGGGTGGTCCGGATCAGTTCAGGACCTGCCCGCTGATCCCCGGGTGCTCCATCTGGCCGGTGCCGACGGCCTCCACCTGCTGGGCGGCGTGGCCGACCAGCGGCAGCTTGCCGGCCTCGTGGATCACCAGGTCACTGGGGGAGAGGTTGAGGCCGCTGGAGAGCCCGTCCAGGGCGTCGGGCTGCGAGGCGACCGAGCTGGTGGCGGACGCGGCGGGGGCGGCCAGGGCGAGGCCCGCCATGGTGAGGGCGGCCAGGGTGGCGAGTTTCTTCATGGAACGCCAAACGACCCGGCCGCCCTCAGGTCACCCCCGACGACCCCCGACGACCTCCGGAGGCCTCCGACGGCCTCATCCCCGGCAGGCGCTCACACCGTCACCCGCAGCGTCCGCACGCTGTTGCTGACGAACGACGCGATCGGCTCGGGCGCCGGGCCGTCCTCCGCCGGGGCCAGCCCGGGGAACCGCTCGAACAGGAACCGCAGCGCCGTCTCGGCCTCCATCCGGGCCAGCCCGGAGCCGAGGCAGAAGTGCGGGCCGTGGCCGAGCGAGAGGTGCCGGTTCGGCTGCCGGGTGACGTCGAAGCGGTCGGCGTCCTCGTGGTGGCCGGAGTCCCGCCCCGCGGCCGCGTACGAGGCGAGCAGCGCCTCGCCGCGCCGGATGACGACGTCACCGACCTCGATGTCCTCGGCGGCGTACCGCATCGGGAACTGGCCGACCGGCGAGTCGTACCGGAGCGTCTCCTCGACCACCGCGGACCACCCGACCGTGCCGTCCAGCACCAGCCGCAGCTGGTCGGGGTGGGCGAGCAGGGCGCGGACGGCGTTGGTGATCAGGTTGAGCGTGGTCTCGTGGCCGGCCACCAGCATCAGCAGCAGGGTGCCCACCAGCTCGGCCTCGCTGAGCCGGTCGTCGGACTCCCGGGCGGCGATCAGGTCGGTGGTGAGGTCGTCGCCGGGCTCGGCGCGCTTGGCCGCGACGACGGAGGCGAGCAGCGCGTGCAGGCCGCGCTGGGCGGCGATCGCGGCCTCGGGGGTGGCGGAGCTGGAGACCAGGGTGTCGGAGAGTTCGTGCAGTTCGTCCTGCTGCTTGGGCGGCAGGCCGAGCAGCTCGCCGATGACCTGCATGGGGAGCGGGTAGGCGAAGTGCTCGCGCAGGTCGAACGCGCCCTCCAGCCGGGCGACGCCGTCCAGCAGGGCGGTGGTCCGGGCCTCGATCGCGGGCTGCAGTTCGGCGATCCGGCGCGGGGTGAAGGCCTGGCTGACCAGGCCGCGCAGCCGGCGGTGGTCCGCGCCGTCGACGGTGATCATGCCGGGCACGGTGACGAAGTTCAGCAGGGGCCAGCCCTCGGGCAGCCGGCCCTCGGTGAAGGTCGTCCACAGCTGCGGGTTCTTTCCGACCCGTGGATCGGCGAGCAGCTCCTGCAGGGTGTCGTGGTGGGTTATCGCCCAGACCACCACCCCGCCAGGGAGTTCCACCAGGACCGCCGGGCCGTCGGCGCGGAGTCGGGCGTTCTCGCCGTGCTGGTCGCGTCCGAAGGGGTCGAGCCGGACGGGCTCGGTTCGGCGCTGCTCGGGTCCACGGGCGGCGGTGTCCATGCGGGCCTCTCGGGGGCTGGCGGGCGGGGCGGGGTGAAGGCGCTGTAGAGCACCGGCAGGCCGACCAGGGCGCGCGACCACGGCGACGGGCGCCAGGTCAGTTCGCCCGACGGCACCGCGAGTTGGAGGTCGGGCAGGCGGTGCAGCAGGGTCTCGACGGCGGTCTCGACGATGATCCGCGCCGGGTGCTGGGCCGGGCAGACGTGCTGGCCGGCGCCCCAGGCCAGGTGCGCCCGGTTGCCGCCGAGGGCGCCGTGCACGGCCGCGGCGGACCCCTGGGCGGCCGGGTCGGCGTTGGCCGCGGCCAGGCCGAGGACGAGCATGTCGCCGGCGCTGATGTACTGGCCGCCGAGGACGGTGTCGCCGGTGGCCCAGCGGCCGG
This sequence comes from Kitasatospora sp. NPDC047058, assembly GCF_040643935.1. Taxonomy (NCBI): domain Bacteria; kingdom Bacillati; phylum Actinomycetota; class Actinomycetes; order Kitasatosporales; family Streptomycetaceae; genus Kitasatospora; species Kitasatospora sp. NPDC047058. Next base: position 46,578 of record NZ_JBEYVJ010000003.1, read on the forward strand.
GGAAGTTCTGCGTCGGGGGGTCGCGCCAGAGCACCTCCTCCAGCGCGTCGGAGACGGTGAGCCGGCCGCCGGTGAGGGTGGCCCGGAAGCGGCGGTCGGTGAGCAGCAGCCGCAGGGTGTTGCCGGTCCAGTTGATGCTGGTCTCGTTGCCCGCGACCATCAGCACCACCAGGTGGTGCACCGCCTCCTCGTCGGTCAGCGCGGCCGGGTGGGCCAGCAGCCAGGAGGTGAGGTCGGCGCCGGGGGTGGTGCGGCGGCTGCGGACCAGGTCGACCAGGATCGCCTGGAACTCCGCGTTGGCCCGGACCGACTTCTCGCTGCTGTCCACGAAGTGGCTGATCAGCTCGACCAGGTGCGGGCCGGCCTCCGCGGGCAGGCCGAGCAGCTGGGTGAAGACCAGCAGCGGCAGCCGGCGCGCGTACTGGGCGATCAGGTCGGCGGTGCCGTCCGGGCCCCAGCTGTCGATCAGGGCGTCGGCGGCGGCCTCGGTGGTCCCGCGCAGCTGGCGGTGGTCGATCCGGGCTAGCGTGTCGGCGACGGCGGCGCGCAGCCGCTGGTGCTCGGCGCCGTCCAGGTTGAGCAGGGTGGGCCGCCAGGCGGTCATCGGCAGCAGCCGGGAGTCGGCGGCGAGCCGGCCCTCGGCGGGGACCCGCCAGCGGCGCGAGTCCTTGGAGAACAGCGCCTCGTTGCGGGTGAGTTCGAGCAGCTCGGGGTAGCCGAGGACGAGCCAGGCCTCGACCCCGGGCTCCAGCTCGACCGGTGCCACCGGGCCGTACCGGTCGCGCAGCCGGGCGTACAGGCCGTGCGGGTCCTCGGCGACGGCGGCACCGTACAGCGGCGTGAGCGGCACCCCGGCCGGCCGCCCGCCGCCCGCCGGCAGCCCGCCCGCCGGCGCGCCGGCCCCGGCGTGCGCCGGGCACCCGGGCGGCGGCGCGAGTGGCGGAACGGCCGTACCGGGCTCGGGGGTCGTCATCGCTGCAGCTCCAGGACGGAGGTGGCGTGCAGGTGGCCGACGAAGTCGATCAGCAGGTCGTACGCGGCCCGCCGGTCGCGGGCGTCGCAGTACAGGATCGGTACCTCGGGCAGCACGTCGAGCGCCGCGCGCAGCTCGTCCTCGGGGTAACTCGGCGAGTCCGGGAAGGTGTTGACGGCCACCGCGAACGGGATCCGCTGCTCCTCCAGCCGCCCGAGCACGTCGAAGCTCTCGTCCGGGCGGCGCAGGTCCACCATGGCGATGGCACCGAGCGCGCCGCGGGACAGGTCGTCCCAGAGCGGCCGGAACCGCTGCTGGCCGGGGGTGCCGAAGAGGTACAGGGCGAGCCGCGGGTTGAGCGTGATCCGGCCGAAGTCCAGCGCGACGGTGGTGGTGGACTTGTCGCCGCGGCCGGTGAGGTCGTCGACGCCGCTGCTGGCGGCCGTCATGGTCTCCTCGGTGCGCAGCGGCGTGATCTCGCTGAGCGAGCCGACCAGCGTGGTCTTGCCGACCCCGAACGGGCCGGTGACCAGGATCTTCACCGCACCCTGCACGGAGGACGGCAGGTACTGCGGCTCGCCGGGGGCTCCGGCGGCGGCCGCGCCGGCGGGGGCTTCAGCGGAGTTGGCGGAGGCCAACGAGCACCTCTTCCAGGAGGGTTGCGGGCAGGCGTTCGGCCTGCGGGACGGGCGGGAGCACCTGGACGGCGCCGAGGTCCCAGAGGTCGCCGACCAGCACCTTGACGATGCCGAGCGGCAGCCCCAGGTGGGCCGCCACCTCGGCGATCGACAGCAGGCTGCGGCAGAGGTCCAGGATCCGCTGGTGCTCGCGGTTGAGCAGCACGTCCTCGGGTAGTTCGGGCCGGTCCGGTAACGCGCTGACCAGGCTCTCGACCGCGAGCGCGGCCCGGGTGGGCCGGCTGCGGCCGCCGGAGATCACATAGGGCCGGACCGGCCCGCTCACCGCCGGCCCCCCGCCGCGTGGTCGACGCGCGGCGGGCTGGTGAGGTGGGTGCCGATCCGCTCGACCAGGACCTGCATCTGGTAGGCGACCAGGCCGGCGTCGACGGCCTCGCCGGTCACCACGGCGAGGTGGGCGCCGGCCCCGGCGGCGACGATGAAGAGGTAGCCGCCGCCGTACTCGATGATGATCTGGCGGGTCGCGCTGTTCTGGCCGCCGAAACCCTGGGCGACGCCGCGGGCCAGCGACTGCAGGCCGGAGCATGCGGCGGCGAGCCGCTCGGCGTCCTCGCGCACGATGCCCGCGCTGCGGCCGATCTCCAGCCCGTCGTTGGACACGACGACGGCGTGCCGGACCTCGGGGACGGAGACGATGTCGGCGAGCAGCCAGCCGAGGTCAGGGGTGGTGGTCATGGAACTCTCCGGAGCGCTGGGGAAGCTGGGGGGAAGCGGGCTGGGAAGGGTCGTGGTGCGCCGGTACCTGGGCCTGGGCCCGGGTGCGGATCTGGGCCCGGGCCCGGGCGGCCGAACGGCCGTTGGCGGTCCCGGCCTGGAACATCGCCATGAACGCCTGGGCGTCCTGCGCCGAGCGGTGGAGCGGGGGCGCCGGCGTGGTCGCGGCCGGCGCGGTGCGGCGGTGGGTGCGGTCGCGCCGGTGGCTCCGGCGGGGCAGCGGCGGCGGGGCGGCGGGGCCGGCCGCGGGGGGTCGGTCGGTCGGCGGGGTCTCCACCAGGGGGTGCCCGGCGTCCGGCGGGTACCCGGAGCCGGGGAGGTGGCCGGTGGCGGGGGCGGCCGGGTGCAGCGGGCCCGCGGCCCGGTGGGGGAGGGGGGTGAACGCCGGGTCGTCGAGTCCGAGCCCCGGGACGGTCGGCGGGAGCGGTTCGGTGAGCAGCGCGTTCGGCAGCAGCACCACGACCCGCACCCCGCCGTACGGTGAGGGCGCGGAGCTGAGGGTGACCCGGAAGCCGTACTGCTCGGCGAGCCGGCCGACCGCCGCGAGGCCCAACTGCGGTACCTCGCCGAGGCGGGAGACCTCCAGTGCGGAGCCGCCGGCCAGTGCGGAGGCGGCCTTGGCGACCGCCTGCTCGGGCATGCCGACGCCGCCGTCGTCGATCTCGACGACGGCGCCGTTGTGCACGGGCATCAGGGTGACGAACACCTGGGTGCTGGGCGGGGAGTAGCGGGTGGCGTTGTCCAGCAGTTCGGCCACGGCGTGGATCAGCGCCTCGGCGGCGGCGCCGACCACGGCGGTCTCGATCCGGCTGCGGACCACCACCCGCTGGAAGGGCAGGATGCGCGACTGGGCGCCGCGCACCACGTCCTCCAGCGAGACCGGTTCGGGCCAGTGCCGCCCGGCCCGGGCGCCGCACAGGACGGCCAGGGTCTGGGCGAGGCGGGCCTGTTGGGCGGCGGCGTGGTCCGCCTTGAGCAGGCCCTCCAGCAGGGCCGGGTCGTCGTGGGTGCGCTCCATCTCGTCCAGCAGGGCCTGTTGGTCGTGTGCCATGACGAGGATCCGGCGGGCCACGCTGAGGAAGGCCCGCTGGGTGGAGGCGTTGAGTTCCTGCTCCTGCTGGACGGCGGCCAGTTCGCTGCCGCGGCGGGCCAGTTCGGCGTCGAGCTGGTCCCTCAGCCGGGCGAGTTCGCGCTGCTGCCGGTTGTTGCGACGGCGCTGGGTGGCGGAGACCGCGCGGTAGCGGGCGGCGGCCACGAGGGCGAGGGCGGCGAACAGGCCGGCCGCCGTTGCGCACCACTGAGTCATCGTCACGCGGCGAATTCTAGGGTGATGATCCTACGAAGGGGTGAACGGATCTCGCCATGTGACCGGATCTCGTCAATATCCCGTCAATACGGCGTCAATCAGACGTCCTTCGGCCCCGACCGGCCCTTCTGCCGCCCGCCCCCGGGCGCTACCGCGCCGCCGCCACCCGGTGCAGCAGCAGGAGCGCCACGTCGTCCGGGCGCGAACGGCGCTCGGTCACGTTGAGGGTGAGCAGATCGGCCAGCCGCTCCAGGGCCGGCCCGGGGCCGATCCGGACCGGGCCGGCCTGCCGGGCCCAGAGCTCCAGCCCGCCCAGCATCCGCTGCACCGACTCGTCGTAGTCCTCCGTGCGGTCCTCGACCAGCCCGTCCGTGTACACCAGCAGCGTCTCGCCGGCCTCCAGGCGGCCGGCCGACAGCTCGTACGGCACCCCCGGGTCCACGCCCAGCGGCGGGCCGCCCGGCAGGTCCAGCTCGACGGCCCTGGCCCCGGCGGTGATCCGCACCGGCGGCGGGTGCCCGGCCCGGGCCGCCCGCAGGGTGCCGTCGGCCGGGTCCAGGGTGAGGTAGAGGCAGGTGGCGAAGAGGTCGGTGTCCAGCCCGGAGAGCAGCCGGCCGGTGCGGGCCAGCGTGGCCGCCGGGTCGTGCCCGTCGGTGGCGTACGCCCGCAGGGCGCTGCGCAGCTGGCCCATCACCGCGGTGGCCTCGGCGTTGTGGCCCTGGACGTCGCCGATCACCAGGCCGATCCTCCCGTCCGGCAGCCGGAGCAGGTCGTACCAGTCGCCGCCGATCTGCATGCCCTCGGTGCTGGGCAGGTAACGGGCGGCGCTGGCGATCCCGGGCAGCCGCGGCAGGGTGCGCGGCAGCATCGCGCGCTGCAGCTCGGTGGCCCGGTGGTGGTGGGTGTCGTACAGCCGGGCGCGCTCCAGGGACTGCGCCAGGACGCCGGCGAACGCCGAGTAGAGGGTGCGGTCCTCGCGGCCGAAGACCCGCTCGGTGGCGAAGGTGATCAGGCAGGAGCCGACCTGCCGCCCCGAGGCGACCAGCGGCAGCACCGCCCAGGCGGCCGGGGCGAGCGGTCCGTTCCCGTCGCCGCGCCCGCCGGTGCCGCCCGGTTCGCTGAACAGCGGGGCCGAGCGGGCCAGCGAGCGCTGCATCACGCCCTCGGAGAGGTCGGCCAGCCGGGTCAGCTCGGTGCGGCGCGGTCCGCCGTAGACGGTGTGCGCGACGGGCAGCAGCCGGCCCTCGTCCACCAGGTCGAGCACGATGCCGGCGGCGCCGAACGCCGGGCGGGCGATGTCGGTCACCGCGGTGGTGACGTCCCGGACGGTGATCGCGCGGGACAGCGCCCGGGTGAGCGCCAGCAGCAGCGCCGAGCGGGCCCCGGCTGCCGCCGTGGCGTCGTCCGGCGCGTCGGCGGGCGGGCGTTCCCCGGCGGTTCGGGCGCGGTCCCGGTCGGCGAGCAGCCCGGCGATCCGGACCGGCCGCCGGTGCACGTCCAGCATCACCTCGCCGGTCTCCTCGATCCGCACCACGCCGCCGCCCTGCCGCAGCACCCGGTACCTGATCCGGTACGGGCCGCCGGTGGCGAGGGCCTCGGCCAGCGCGGCCTGGACGTCCGGCAGGTCCTCGGGGTGGACGAGCCGGTCCAGGTCGGGCGGGCCGGCCGGGGCACCCTCGGCGGGCTGCGGCCGGCCCACCACCCGGTAGGCCTGGGCGTCCCAGTAGGTCTCGCCGGTGACCAGGTCGCGTTCGAAGGCGCCGTGCCCGGCGGAGCGGACGGCGAGCGAGAGCATCGGGTGGGCCAGTCCGGCGGCCCCGTCCTGGTCGCCCCCCGCCGTCCCGGCACCGGGGCCGGGCCGGACGCCCCGGGGCACCCGGGCCTCGGCGTGCGCGTGGTCCAGCAGGTGGGCGAGCCGGTGGGCGCAGGCGTCGGCGAGCGTCTCCAGGACGTCCAGGTCGCGGCGCGGGACGGTGCCCCGGTGGGCGAGGGCGAGGGCCAGCACTCCGGTGGGCTGCTCGTCGACGATCATCGGCAGGGCGATGACGGCGACCATGCCGGTGCCCATCCCGGTGTTGTGGTTGGGGTAGTCGGCGCTGGTGCGCTCGGGGCTGAGCAGGTAGGGGCGGCGCAGCCGGAGCGCCATCGCGGCGGGGAGGTCGCCGGCCGGGTCGACCACGCCGTAGCGCTCGTGCGCCCAGTCGGGCAGGCCGTGCGAGGCGGTGAGCCGGAGCATGCCGGCGGGGTCGAGCAGGTAGAGCGCGGATCCCTCGCCGGTGATCCAGCCCGGGCCCTCGGCGAGGACGGTGCCGAGGAGTTCGGCGGCGCTGGTGCAGGCGAGCAGTAAGCGGACGCAGCGCATGGCGCTGCGCGCGGTGGGGCTGCTGCGCGGCGTCCGGCTCTCGTCCTCGGAGGGGGGAAGCCACGGCGAGGACAGGTCCATGGGATCCTCCGGCGGTGTCTTATCGGACACTCAATTCTTAATACCTTATTTCTCCGGGCGTCGAACGGCGGCCCATGCGTCGCACCGGTCCCCGGGGGGCCGGCCGGCCGCGGGCAGGACCTGGTCCCGCGGTCGAGTAGACTGTGCTGTCGGCGCGGGCCTATAGCTCAGACGGTTAGAGCGCTTCCCTGATAAGGAAGAGGCCACAGGTTCAAGTCCTGTTAGGCCCACCGCGTCGAAGGGCCCGGAGCGATCACGCTCCGGGCCCTTCCGCATGTCCGGGCCGGTCAGGGGCTCTTCGGCCAGTCGCGCAGGCCGTGGGTGAGGACGGCGATCAGCCGGTCCTGGGTGTCGCCGAGGTCCTCCGCGAGCCGGAACGCGCCGCCGATGGAGAGCGAGGCGAAGCCGTGCGCCACCGAGCGGACGGCGCGGGCGGCGTGGATCGCCTCCGACCCGTCGAGGCCGTACCCGCGCAGCACCGCGATGATCACGCCGACCAGCCGCGTCGCCGCCCGGGTGAGCTCGTCGTCCGGCTGCGGGGCCTGGGGGAGCGCGTTGTAGCGGTGCGGGTACTCGGTGGCGTAGCCGTGGTAGGCGCGCAGCACGGCGGCGACGGCGTCGTCCCCGCCGCGGCCGACGGCGGCCTCGGCGAGCCGGTCGGCCAGCTCCTCGGTGACCCGGACGGCGACCAGCCGGCGCAGCTCGGCCAGTCCGCCGCTCACGTGCTTGTACAGCGAGGGGGTGGCCACCCCGGCCCGCGCGGCGACGGCGGCCAGGGTGAGGGCCTCGGGGCCCTGCTCGTCGATGAGGGCGAGGGCGTGGCCGACGACCTGCTCGGGGGTGAGTCCTACGCGGGGCATGGGGCGGTTCTCCGTGGTTGCGGGGGCGGGGACGGCGGCAGGACGGGCGGTCAGGCCAGCTCGGCGAGGAACGGCAGCAGGGCGTCGGCGGTGGCCTGCGGGTGGTCGGCCATCGGGTAGTGGCCCGCGCCCTCGATCATCACCTTGCGGGCCCGCAGCGCGGCGGCCTGCCGGTCGGCGACCAGCTCCGGCTTGGGGAAGTCGGGGTCCTTGCTGCCCATCACGACCAGGGCCGGGCAGCGCACGGCCGCGGTCCAGCCGGTGGGCGCGGAGTCGCCGCGGACGTAGCCGCGGGTCGCGGTCCTGCGGCCCGGCGTGCGCATCGCGGCGACCAGTCCGTCCACGTACGCGTCGAAGTCGGCCGGCTTGGCGGTCGGGTAGGCCATCCTGCGGTGGTAGAGGCCCCAGAACGCGGGCGAGTGCACCAGCAGCGCGCCCATCGCGGCGAACATCGCGCGCTGCAGGGCGTTCGGCGGCAGGTTCTCGACGAAGGCGTCCAGCAGGACGATCCCGGCGACCCGCTCGGGGGCGTCCCCGGCGACCTTGACCACGGTGGCGCCGGTGTACGAGTTGCCGGCCAGGACGGCGCGCTCGATGCCGAGGTGGTCGAGCAGGGCGAGGACGTCGGTGGCGATGGCGGCGGGCGAGTAGTCGTCCCAGACGATCGAGGACTCGCCGAAGCCGCGCAGGTCCATGGTGATCACCCGGTGGCCGGCCGCGGTCAGCAGCGGGCGGAGGTGCCGGTAGGCGGCCCGGCTGTCCAGCATCCCCGGGACCAGGACGACCGGGAGGCCCTCGCCCTTCTCGGTGTCGTCGTAGGCGAGCCGACCGCCGGTGACGTCCAGGTACTGGGTGGTGGGGGCGGTGATGCCGGACATGGGGGCCTCCTGGGTCCGCCGGGGCTCGGGCGTCGGCGGTGCTGCCGACACCCATAAAGCTAAGGCTAATAGCCTTAGCCGTCAAGCTATCGGCAGAATCCGAATTCGGGGCGCCGGTGGGTGCCGGTCAGACCCCGTCCACCTTGAACGGGTCGTGCTCGGTCAGCAGCTTCTCCAGCCGGGCCTGGTCCACCCGGGTGACGATCTCGGTGGTCTCCTGCCGGTCGCGGATCACCTTGGCCAGGGTGAACGAGGAGGTGACGGTGTAGAGCAGGCCGAGCCCGAGGAAGGCCCGGGTCCAGCCGCCCACCGGGAGGTAGGCGATCCCGACCGCGAGGGCGGTGCCCGAGAGCGCGAAGGAGAGCACGGCCTGGACGAAGTACGCGGCCGTGGTGCGTGACTGCATCGGTGCGTTCATGGCGCCAGGATGGGCCGCGCCGGCCGGGCCGCACATGAGTAGGAGTACTCAGAAACGGGGTCGTTCGTTGACCTCCTATCACGTTCGGTAGTGTCAGTTGGAGTCAATCGCCCCAAAACGCCCATCGAGTGGCGTAAGGTCCGAGCTGGCCCCGGTCGTCCCACGCGGACGGCTTGGAATCAGGGGCTCCTAGGATTAACGTTTGATAACGCAGCGCGGTCCTCAACGCCGTACCCAGACGGCACCGTGCGCCGTCGCCTAATCCCGCCGGCCGGCCTCCGGGCAGGCCAGGGAGCCGGGGAACCACGTTCCTTGGGGTGAATCGGCCGGGCCCAGGCCCAGCCGTAGGAGACCTTCCTGCTCCGAACCCGTCAGCTAACCCGGTAGGCGCGAAGGAAGGAAAGGAGCGCGCCTCCGTGGCGTCGACGCACTCTCCGGCACACCTGCCCGGCTCCACCGCCGGCACCCAGCTGCTCGACAACCCGTGGCCGCCGGCCCACCCGGGCGAGTACGGCGGGGCCGCCGACGAGGCCGCCCCGCAGACCGCCGAGGCCAACCGGCACCGGATGCCGCGTCAGACCCGCGGGACCGCACCGCTGCTCGGCGTCACCGCCGTCGCGGCCACCCTCGGCGCCACCGGCTTCGCCTCCGCGACCCCGGCCGCCGCACCCGCCGTCGAGGCCCCGGACGAGACGCCGGTCGCCCTCTCCGCCGACCCCGGCCTCGCCCTCGCCGCCCGGATCCAGCAGCAGGCCGACAGCCAGCGCACCGCCGCCGAGGAGACCGCCCGCGTGCAGGCCGCCAAGGAGGCCGAGGCCAAGCGCGCCGCCCAGCAGCAGGAGGCCAAGCACGCCGCCGAGGAGGCCGAGAAGGCCAAGCTCGCCGCGATCAACCTGCCGGTGCGCGACTACAACCTCTCCGCCCACTACGGCCAGAGCGCCTCCTACTGGGCCCACCTGCACACCGGCCTCGACTTCGCCGCCGACACCGGCACCCCGGTGTACGCGGTCGGCCAGGGCACCGTCACCTCGGCCGGCTGGGCCGGCTCCTACGGCTACCGGATCGTCGAGACGCTGCCCGACGGCACCGAGATCTGGTACTGCCACCTCTCCTCGATCATCAAGGGCTCCGGCAGCGTCGTCCCCGGCCAGCAGCTCGGCAAGGTCGGCGCCACCGGCAACGTCACCGGCCCGCACCTGCACCTGGAGGTCCGCCCCGGCGGCGGCGCCCCGGTCGACCCGGAGACCTGGTTCGAGCAGCGCGGCATCACCCCCTGACAGCCCGTGGAGCCCCGGCCGCCGCCCCCCGCGAGGGGCCCCGGCGGCCGGGGCCCGCCACGCTCACTCCGCCGGCAGCTGCGCCAGGTACGCGTCGATCTCCTCCTGCCCCGGCTCCGGCGCCAGGTCCGGGAACTCCGCCACCAGCAGCCGCGGCAGCCCCGGCAGCGTCCACGCACCGAGCAGGTCCAGCGCCGCCTCGGCCGCCGCCTCCTCGAACGCCCCGAAGTCCCCGGCCAGCTCCTCCGGCATCGGCCGGCCCAGCGCCGTCAGCTCCGCCAGGTTGCGGTAACTGCGCCGCATCAGCCCCTGCTCCAGCAGCCGCCGGGCCCCGTCGGTGGCCATCCCGACGCTCAGCATCCGGGCCGGACCCCAGCCCTCCTCGTCCAGCTCGTCCAGCCACCCCGCCCCGGCCATCGCCTCGTACGCGGCCCGGCGCTCCTCCCCGGACAGCTCCCGGAACGCCGCCAGCCACTCCCGCACCGCCGCCCCGTCCGCCACGTCCACGCCGTGCGCGTGCAGCAGCAGCGCGTACAGCCGGGGCCAGGTCACCAGATCGGCCCGGCGCAGCAGCCCGGCCGCCACCTCGCCCTGCCACTCGGCCTCGGCGTGCAGCCGCTCCTGCCGCTTGGCGTTCAGCCGCTTCGCCGCCCGCTGGTGGTCCACCAGCAGCCGCACCGCCTCGCCGTACGCCAGCGGGTCCTGCTCCGGCGCGGGCTGCACGTACAGGTGGAGCCGCTCGACCAGCAGCTGCTCCACCGCGTCCGAGGTCAGCTCCGGCCAGCCCTCGTGCATCCTGCCCTCGCCCAGCTCCAGCAGCGCCAGCACCGCCCGCAGCGGCTCCGCGGCCACCGGCGGGCGGCCCTCGGCCTCCGCCCAGGCGAGCAGTTCGGCGGCCTTGGTGCGCGGGGCGAGCCGCAGGTCTTCATCGTTCATGTCACGTACGGTAACCGCAAAGCCCGGGTAGGGTCGGCTGACATGGTCCCCGTCCGACTCACCGGCCCCCGCCTGGCCATCCGCGAGTTCCAGCACACCCCGGGCGACGTCGACGCGCTGCACGCGATCTTCGGCGACCCGGAGGCCACCCGCTACCTGCCCTTCGAACCGCACGACCGGGAGCACTGCGCGGACCAGATCGCGCAGTACCTGGAGGAGGCGCTCCAGGAGGAACGGACGGTCTACCGGCTCGCCGTCACCCGGCGCGCCGACGCGGACGACCCCGCCGACGCCACCCCGATCGGCAACGCCGCCCTCACCCTCGGCGGCCGGCGCTCCGCCGCCCTCGGCTACGCGCTGCGCCCCGACACCTGGGGCAACGGCTACGCGGGCGAGGTCACCGCGCTGCTCTGCGACTTCGCGTTCGGCCCGCTCGGCCTGCACCGGCTGGCCGCCCTGGCGGACGTGGCGAACACGGCCTCCGCCCGGGTGCTCACCCGGGCCGGCTTCCAGCGCGAGGGCCGGGTGCGGCACGACGTGTACCGGGGCGGCACCTGGCACGACTCCTTCCAGTACTCGCTGCTCGCCGACGAGTGGCGGGCCGGGGCCGGACAGGGGGGTTAACCCCACCCCCGGTCCGCCGGGGAACCGGATGTCCGCCGGCCCGTGCCTTTGACAGCCTGGTGACACCCGCCCGACCGGCACCCGCCGCAGACCTGAGGACCGAGGCCCGGCCAATGAGCAGCACCAGCCAGAGCATGCAGCGCGACGCGTACGACCGCCACGAGGGCGCTCTCCGTACCCAGGAGCCGCCGTACGCCTGGCGGGCGCCGTTCTCCTCCTACTTCTACCGGGAGCTGGGCTTCACGCTCACCGGGCTGCCGGTCGCCCTCGCGGGCTTCGCCTTCGCCGTCCCGCTGTTCAGCCTCGGCCTCGGCACCGGCGTCACCGTCCTCGGCCTGCCGGTGCTGGCCGCGCTCACCGCCGGCGCCCGCGGCTTCGGCCGGCTGGAGCGCTCCCGGACCCGCAGCATGCTGGCGCTGGACGTGCCCGGCCCGGCGCCGGTCCGGGTGGAGCGGCCCGGGACCTGGGGCGGGATCACCGCCCGGCTGGCGGACGCGGCCGGCTGGAAGGCCGTGCTGTACCAGGTGCTGATGTTCCCCTGGGCGGTGCTGAGCTTCTCGCTGTCGCTGGTCTTCCTGCTGCTCGGCTGGTCGTTCGCGCTCTACCCCGTCTACCACTGGGTCTTCCCGACCTACACCGACTGGCCGGGCTACCGGGTGTTCGACTACACCGACGGGCACGGCGTCCAGCACGCCTACTACGTCGAGTCGCCGCTGCAGATCGCCGGGATGTCGCTGGTCGGGCTGTTCTTCGTCTTCCTCACCCCGCAGCTGGTGCGCGGTCTGACCAACGTCAACCGGCTCGCCGTCCGGGGCCTGCTCGGCCGCTGACCGGCGGCGCCTCCCCACCGCCCGGTCCCGCCCGCACCCGGACGCCCCGGATGCGGGCGGGGCCGGCCCGTGTTCCGATGGCCGGATGGCAGCCCCCACCGCCGGTGCCGCCCCCGTCGCCCGGGCCACCCCCGTCGCCCGGGCCACCCCCGTCGCCCGGGCCACCCCGGCCCGCTCCGCGGCGGAGCAGGCCGGCGTCCTCGTCACCTCCCGCCCGCTGGACGAGTACTGCAGGCTCTTCGGCCTGACCCGGGCCGGGCTCGCCGCCCTCCCCGGGCCGCTGCTCGACTGCCCCGGCGGCGCGGCCGGCCTCGCCGCCGAGGCCCGCGAACTGGGCTGCCACGTGATCGCCACCGACCCCGCGTACGCCCGGCCCGCCCCCGAGGTCGCGGCCCGGGCCCTCGCCGCCCGGGAGACGATGGCCGCCGCGATGGCCGCCCGGCCCGACCTCCACCCCGCTCCCCGCCGCCACCCCGGCGACCACTACCTGCGCAGCTGGGACCGGGCCCGCCGGCTGTTCACCGCCGACGCCGCGGCCCATCCGCAGCAGTACGTGGCCGCCGCGCTGCCCCGGCTCCCGTTCGCCGACGGCACCTTCGCCCTCACCCTCAGCGGGTACCTGATCTTCGCCTACCCCGAACTGTTCGGCCCCGACCGGCAGCTGGCCGCGCTCACCGAACTGGTCCGGGTCACCGCCCCCGACGGCGAGGTGCGGGTCCACCCCCTGAACGACGGCACGGGCCGCCGCTGCCCCCACCTCGACGCGCTCCGGCACGCCCTCGGCGAGCGGTGGATCGCCAGCGAGGTCCGCCGTGTCGCGCCCACCGGCGCCGACCGCCCCCGCCGCGTCCTGGTCCTGCGCCGCGCCGACCACCGCCGGCGGGCCGCCGCGGAGCCCCGGGCGGAGCTCAGGCGTCCTGCCGGGGCCCGTCGGCCGGACCGGGCTGCCGGGGGAGGCCGGGCTGCTGGGTGAGGTCCGACTGCTGGGGGAGAGCCGCCTGCGGCGGGACGGCCGTCGTGTCCAGGCTGGAGAGGATCTTCTCCGCCAGCCAGCTCCGGTCCGAGCCGTACGGGATGCCGTCCGGCGCCATCAGCCGGCCGGCCACCGCCCCGCGCAGCCGCTGCGCCTCGGCGGCCGGCAACCGGGAGAGCAGGCCGCGGGCGGCCAGCAGCGCGTGGTACTGCTCGAAGCCCGAGCGCGGCTGCTCGATCGCCTCCACCACGCTGGCGAGGTCGGCCAGCGCCGGGTCGCCCTGCATCAGGGCCAGCGCCTGGATCCGCCGGCCCTCGGAGCCGTCCGCGAACAGCTCGCGCACCTGGTCCGCGGTGAGCGCCGACCGCCGCGCCGTCGAACGGACCTCGGCCACCACGCTCTCCGGCCCGGCCGCTGCGCTCGGCGGCAGCTGGCCGGCCAGCTGCTCCGGGCGGTCCACGCTGCCGCCGAGCAGGCCCAGGTGCTGCATCGCCCGCACCCGCAGGTCGTCCGCACCCACCTTGTCGCCCTTGCGGTCCCGGTCCTGGCCGGCCAGGAAGAGGTCCAGCGCCTGGTCCGCGTCGGAGAGCACCTGCGGCAGCATCAGCCGGGTCACCAGCCAGCCGGCCAGGAAACCGGACACCAGGAAGTACAGGACCAGCGCCGCCGCGAACGGCTCCGCGCCTTCGCCGCCGCCCAGCGCGGGTGCCAGCGCCGACCCGAGCCGGTGCAGCCGGTCGCCGAGCGACCCGAGCTGGGTCAGCCCGACGCCGAGCAGCACCTTGGTCAGCCAGTCCGAGACCTGCTCCAGATTGGTGTTCGGCGCGTACGAGCCGTGCGGCTCACCGCCGGCGCCGGCGCCGGCACCCCGCACCCGCGGCACCCCGAACAGGAACCCGAGCGCGCCGCCCAGCACCACCGCGGCCGCGGCCACCACCAGGCCGCCGCCCAGCGCCTGCCAGGCCCGCTCCCGGCCGAGCGAGAACAGCAGCAGCCCGAGCACCCCCACCCCGGGCAGCGCCCAGGCCGCACCGCGCTGCACCGCGCGTACGGCCTCCCCGCCCCCGGCCCGTCGGCCCGTCCCCGCCATCGCGTACCCCCTGTACCCGTCCCGCTACGGAATCCGGGCCGACTCTAGCGCCGTGGCCGGGCGGCCGGAACGCCGTCCGGCGCCGCCGGGAACGCAGACGGCCCGTGGGCTGCTCCTCCGCGCCGGCCCTGTGCGGGGCCGGGCGCCGAGGCACCGGGGATGTACCGGTGAGCCCACGGGCCGGGTGACTGCTTGGGATTTCGCCTGCCGGAGACCAGGGGTCTCGCCCTGCGCAGGCAGGGGCGCTCTAGCGAGCAGCCACCTCACGCATCCTGATGGAACTCAATTCAGGATCACCTCCTTTCAGTGTGCGGCCACTGTAGGCAGGTCTCCCGAAGGAGGGCAACGGATTTAACCGCGACCGTCGCCCCGCCGGGTCAGGCGCCCTGGAGCTGCTGCTTGAACTTGGCGAAGTCGATGACGTTGTCGGCCGACGGGGCCTGCACGGTCAGCGGCTTGTCGTAGTCGGTGAAGTCGATCTGGCCGCTCTCCTTGCCGGTGCCGGCGGCCTTCTCGATCCGGACCGGGTAGAACTTGCCCTCGGTGGCGACGTGGATGGTCGACTGCTCGCCCTTGTCGTCGGTCGTGGTCAGGGTGAAGGTCTTCACGCCGTTGACGTTGGCCGCGGCGCCCTTCTTGACGTCGCTCTTGCTGCCGTCGTCCTCGGTGATCTTCTTGCTGAACTCGGCGAGGTTGCAGACCGAGGACAGGGCCTTCATCTGCGGGTCGTTGTCGAAGCCGGTCAGGTAGCGGCCCTTGAACAGCTCGCCGGCCTGCTCGCCCTTCGGGCCGCCGAAGGCCTTCCAGAACTCCTTGTCCGGCTTGATGTAGGAGGTCTTGCCGTCGCTGATGATCTCGAAGCTGCCCATGCCGGGCACGCCCATCGAGCCGGTGCACTGGCCCTTGGTGTCGAGCGACAGGTTGATGGCGGTCTTGCCGTCCTCGGTGACCATGTTGCCGGCGATCTTGACGGAGGCGGCGCCGGCCAGGGCGTCCTTCGCCTGCTTCTCGATCTCCTGGGCGCTCAGCTTGTCGGTGTCGAGCTTCGGGACGGAAGCGGCGGCGGACTTGTCGCTGCCCTTGTTGTCGCCGCAGGCGGCCGTGCCCGCTGCCAGGAGCAGGCAGATCGCGGCAGTGGTGGCAACGCGCTTCGAGAGCATGGGAGCTTCCTTACTCGATGCGCCGGGGCGCATCCGAACGGGTGAATGTCACCCTGAGTATGGGTGAAGCGCCGATTGTCCGATCTTCGAAACCGGTGGGCGTTACCGCTTCGTAGCGGGACTGTTGCGGCCCGCACCCGGCCCGTACCTGACGGCGACCGCGGCCCGGACCTGCGGCCGGACATGCGAAAGGCCCGGAGGACGAATCCTCCGGGCCTTTCGGCTACTGAGTAGCGGGGACAGGATTTGAACCTGCGACCTCTGGGTTATGAGCCCAGCGAGCTACCGAGCTGCTCCACCCCGCGTCGGTGAACACAACAATACGGGGAAGTCGCGCGGATGGGAAATCCGTTCCTCACGGGGCGTGCGAAGGGGTGCGTGAGGGGGCGTGCGCCGGCGCCTTCGGACGGCGCCCGGCATGCCGCGCCGTCCGCGCCCTGGCCCAGACGGCGAAGCAGAGCAGCGCGCCGAAGCAGGGCACCATCAGCAGCGCGTAGACCAGCAGGAAGCCGTGCGTGCCGAGGTCGGCCGCGGCGTTCCAGGTGCCGTGCAGGGCCATCGCGAGCAGCAGCCCGGCCGGTGCGGCCAGCCGGGCCAGCCAGCGGCGGCCGGTGGTGAGGGTGACGGCCAGGCCGAGTCCGGTCAGCGCGGTGAACAGCGGGTGCGCGAAGGGGGAGAGCAGGCCGCGCAGGACGAAGGTCTGCACGGTGCTGTCGAAGTCGCGCAGGCTGGGCGCCTCGCCGAGGCCGATGCTGTCCAGCCGCTGCTGCTGGTCGTCGGTGAACGCGCGCCCCAGGTAGAGGGCGTTCTCGGTGAAGGCGAAGCCGCAGGCGGTGATCCCGCCGAGGACGACCCCGGCCGCCAGCGTGCGCGGGCGGGCCCGGGCGCGCGGCCGGTCGTGGCTCAGCGGGTAGGGGCGCAGGTAGGGCAGCGGGCGCAGGTAGGGCCGCAGCCGCCCGCGGGCGTGCGGCAGGGCCGGCCGCCGGTCGTACGGGCGCGGCTGCCGGGGGCCGGGCAGCCGGCGCAGCACGGTCGCGCAGGGGCGGTCGGTGCGGTGGCCGCGGCAGCGGAGCCGTTGGCCGAGCGGGAGCAGCAGGACGAGCAGGGCGGCGCCCTTGGCGCTCTCCTCGATCACCGGGGTGACCAGGTCGGCGCCCAGCGTCTCGCCCAGGGTGCCCTGGTGGGCGGTCAGGTAGCTGCTGGTCCAGCCGTTGGCGAGGATCGCGGCGGTGGTCGCCGCGAAGGCGCCCCAGCCGAGGCAGAACACGGTGTGCCGCAGCGGTACCCGGGCGGTCAGGTTGAGCCAGGCGAGGCCGCCGAGCACGAAGGGCAGCGGGATCATCGCCAGGCCGAGGCCGACCAGCAGCCCGGTGGTCCCGGTCTGGCGGCGCACCAGATGCAGGATCAGCACGCCGCAGGCGGCCAGTGCGAGCACGGCGGTCGCGGTGACCGAGGAGAGCGCGACCGAGCGGGCGGGCCGCGGCAGCCGGGGTCCGGCGGCCGCGGTCGCGGCCGGGACTGGCGGCCCGGGCACGGTCCGGTGGGCCCGGCGCTCCCGGGGCCCCGGAATGGTGCGGGTGCCGGCGGTGCGCGTGGGCATCTCTCGGGCGTCGGCGGCGGCCTGGACGGTGGTCCGGTACCCGCCGTCGGACGGGCTGCTCACCCGGCACAGGGTAGGCCACGGCGGCGGCCCGCCGGGAGGACCCGGGACGAATCCCCCCGTACGGATCCGGTGCTCGCGGGCCGGGCGGGGCGGGAGCGGGCGCCGGGTCGAACACCCGGCGCCGGCTCAGCGGCGGCGGAACAGCAGGTCGTGCACCACGTGGCCCTTGGCGAGGCCGGCCCGTTCGAACTTGGTGACCGGCCGCCAGTCCGGGCGCGGTGCGTAGCCGGGGATGCTGCCGTCCGGGTGGTCGGCGGGCTCCAGCCAGCCGGTGCCGTCACCCCCGGGGTGCAGGTTCTCCAGCTCGGGCGAGGCGGAGAGCACCTCCAGCATCTGCTCGGCGTACGGCTCCCAGTCGGTGGCGCAGTGCACCAGGGCGCCGGGGGCGAGCCGGGGCAGCACCAGGTCCAGGAAGGACGGCTGGACCAGTCGGCGCTTGTGGTGCTTGGGCTTGGGCCACGGGTCGGCGAAGTAGACCCGCAGACCGGCCAGCGAGGCGTCGGGGAGCATGTCGCGCAGCAGGATCACGGCGTCGCCGGCGGCGAGCCGGACGTTCTGCGAGCCGTCCCGCTCCAGCATCCCGAGCAGGTTGCCGTGGCCGGGGGTGTGGACGTCGGCGGCGAGGATGCCCGTGGCCGGGTCGGCGGCGGCCATCGCGGCGGTGGTCTCGCCCATGCCGAAGCCGATCTCCAGGGTGACCGGGAGGCCGCCGAAGAGCTCGCCCAGGTCGAGCGGGCTGCCGTCGATCGCGATGCCGTACGTCTCCCAGCCCCGGTCCAGCGCGCCCGCCTGGGCGTTGGTCATCCGGCCCCGGCGCGGCTGGAAGCTGCGGATGCGCCGCTCGCTGTGCTGGGCCTCGGTGGCCCGGTGCGGGTACATCGGCGCGGGGTAGCCGGCCGGCGCGGCGGAGAGCCGGGCGGACGGCGATTGCTGGGGGATCGGGGCGGTGGCAGTCACAATCACCCGAGTCTACGGGGCCGTGCGGTGCGGGCCGCAGGGCCTGTGACGCACGCGACGCGGGGCGGGCGGCGCACTGCTCACCCGCCCCCGCTGCTCACCCGTCCGCCCCTCGCGCGCCCGCTGCTCACCCGCCCGCCTCCAGCGCGGCCAGTGCCCGGCGGGCCACCTCGCGGCCGATCGGCAGCGAGGCGGTGGCCGCCGGGGAGGGCGCGTTCAGCACGTGCACCAGGCGGCGGGTGGAGCGCGGGTCGTCCGGGTCGAAGCCGGCGAAGGCGAAGTCGTCCAGCAGGGCGCCGTCCCGGGCCACCGCCTGGGCCCGCACCCCGGCCGTGGCCGGGACGAGGTCCTCCGCGGTGACGGCCGGCAGCAGCCGCCGGACGGCGGTGGTGAACGCCCGCTTGGAGAGCGAGCGGTGCAGCTCGCCGAGCTCGTACCGCCAGTGGCGGCGGGCGATCTGCCAGGTGCCGGGGAAGGCGATCGTGCCGGCCAGGTCGCGCGGGCGGACGGTGCGCCAGTCGTAGCCCTCGCGGGCCAGCGCCGGCACCGCGTTCGGCCCGACGTGCACGTCGCCGTGGATGCCCCGGGTCAGGTGGACGCCGAGGAACGGGAACGCCGGGTCGGGCACCGGGTAGACCAGGCCGCGCACCAGCTCCCGCCGGTCCTTGGCGAGTTCGTAGTACTCCCCGCGGAAGGGCACGATCCGCACGCCGGGGTCGTCGCCGGCCAGCCGGGCGATCCGGTCGCTGTGCAGGCCCGCGCAGTTCACCAGCACCCGGCAGCGCAGTTCGCCGGCCGAGGTCTGCACCGTCACGCCGTCGGCCCGGCGGGCGACCGCCCGCAGCTCGGTGCCGGTCCGCAGCTCGGCGCCGGCCTCGCGGGCCAGCCGCGCGTAGGCGCCGGCCACGGCGGGGAAGTCGCAGATGCCGGTGGTGCCGATGTGCAGCCCGGCGATGCCGGTGACCTCCGGCTCGTACCCCCTGATGCCGGCCCGGTCCAGCTCGGTGACCGGTATGCCGTTCTCCCGGCCGCGCTCGGCCAGCGCGTGCAGCCGGGGGAGTTCGGCCGGGTCGGTGGCCACGATCAGCTTGCCGGTCACCTCGTACGGGATGTCGTGGCTGTGGCAGAAGCCGACCATCTCCGCCGCGCCCGCGACGGCGTAGCGGGCCTTGAGCGAGCCCGGCCGGTAGTAGACGCCGCTGTGGATGACGCCGCTGTTGCGGCCGGTCTGGTGCGCCGCGAAGCCGGCTTCCTTCTCCAGCACGGCGAGCCGCAGCCCCGGCCGTTCCCGGGTCAGCGCGTACGCCGTGGAGAGCCCGACGATGCCCCCGCCCACCACCAGCACGTCGACGTCGTACGCCACTGCCCGCTCCTCGCCTCGACCGGCCCGCCCGCCCGCCGCCGATGCTGCCACGGCGGGCGGTGCCGGTCGAGGGTGCCTCAGCGCCCCGGCCGCTCCAGCCACGGCCAGGTCGCGTCGCGCCCGGATTCCAGCAGCGGGATGAGCCGGAAGGCCGCGTCGCCCAGGCCGCCGAAGGTGTGCCGGCCGGCCGCGCCGCTGGGACCGTGGCCGGTCGCGTAGCCGGCCAGGTTCCAGGTGTAGACGGGCACCCCGGACGGGACGGCGGCGAGCGGGTCGCCGTTCCAGTGGCCGGGGCCGGTCTGCTCGTCGGTGACGATGACCACCCGGTCGTGGCCGCGGTAGTGGCTGCGGACGGCGGCGGCGGTGTCGGTGCCGCCGAGGTCGGTGAAGCGTTCCAGCACCCGCAGCACCGGCTCGCCCTTCGCCACCGCCACGACCCGGCTGGTGGTGCCGAACTCGACCAGGTCCGCGTGGGCGGCCCGGACCTTCAGCGCCGTGCCGAAGATCGCCGCCGAGTCGGCCCGGTTGAGCAGGGTCTGCACGCTCGGCCGGTCGAACATCGAGCCCGAGCGGTCCACCAGGATCAGCGTGCGGCCGGGCAGCGCGGGGACGTTGGCGAGCGAGTGGGAGAGTGCGGTCTCCAGCGCGTGCCCCCAGCGCAGCGACGGCGCGTGCCGGTACGCGGCGAGGTAGCGGAACGGGAACTGGCGGGAGCGGAGCACCTCGCCCTTGTCGCCGATCCGCCGGGCGACCGCGGCCGCGACCTCGTCCGAGACCCCGGCCCGGTCGAAGTTGCGCAGGTTGCGGACCAGTGCCATCGGCCCCATCGAGGGGATGACCGCCTCCCAGACGGCCGCGTCCAGCGGGCCCTGCAGCCAGCCGGCCAGCGCCTCCCAGGTCAGCCCGGCCGCGGCCAGCCGCTCGGCGCCGCCCTCCGCGGTCACCGCGGCCCGGCGCTCCTCGACCGGCAGCGCGAGCAGCTCGCGGTTGGCGGTGAGCAGCGCGTCCGAGGCCGGCGGGACGGCCTCCTCCGGCCGGTGCCGCCGGTCCAGCGCGTAGCGGAACAGCTCGCCCTGCCACGGCTTGGCCGGGTCGGGCGCGGGGTGGGTCAGCTCCAGCACGTCACCGAAGCGGTAACCCCTGGCCGCGGTGTCGTACTTGAGCAGCGAGCGGCCGTGGTAGAGCCGCCGGACGGCGTCCGCGACGCCGCGCTTGACCGGCTTCGGCAGCGCGCGGCCGTACCGCGACGTCCAGTAGGCGAGCAGCTCGCCGGGTTCGTCCGCGCGCTGCAGTACCGCGTCGACGGCCTGCCGGGAGAAGCCGGGCGCGCCGGCGTCCAGCCGGGCCCGGGTGAACTCGGCGGCGCCGACCAGCGCGGCGGTCCGCAGGTGGGCGTCGGAGCGCAGCCAGCGCAGCAGGCCGAGGGTCCACTCCGGGTCGGAGACGGCGAGTCGGCGCACCAGCGCGGTGTAGCGGTCGTCGCGGGCGCCGCCGGTCTCGTAGAAGGTGTCCTGGCCGACGAGGTTGGCGACGGCCAGCAGGAAGAGTTCCGACTTCGCGTGCCGCAGGTGGCCGGTGCCGCCGTTGTGGTTGGCCGTGCGCTGCCCGGTGGTGGTCACGGGCGAGCCCGGACCCGGTGTGGGTGTGGCCTTGCGGACGTTGAAACGCGACATGCTGGAATCCCCCTGCTGACCGGATGGAAACGCGCAGGAGGCATGGCGGAGAGAGGGGTGCCCGAGATCGTGCCGGCCCGGCGGCCGACGTCGGCGGAGGTGTATGCCTTGTGCTCTACCCGATTGAGCTACCGGCCGTACTCGCGTACGGACCGGCCGGGATTCGAACCCGGAACCTCAAGATCCGAAGTAACCCCCGCCTGCGCACCGGGCACCCCGGCGCTCTGCCTCCCGAGATCAAGGTGGCGGCGGTGTTGTTGTCCGATTCACCGCACCCCGCTGGGGGGCACTCCACGAAGTAACCGCTGCCGTCGCACCGGGAGGTGCGGAAAACCTATTCACGAATGGGTGTCCAGAGTTCTGGAGCGGCTGGGGTGACATAGCTGCTCTACCGACTGAGCTACACCGGCCCGAAAGCCGGTGACGGGACTCGAACCCGCGACACGCCCATTAAGAGTGGAAGTAACCCCTGCCTGCGCACCTGGACGAGAGAGACGATAGCCAGGCCTCTCGCGCCGGTGCATCCGAATTACCGTCGGGGAGTTCCGCTCACGCCGGGGCGACGATCACCGCACGGGCGCGTTCCGTCAACTCCCGTACGCGGCGTTCACCCTGGAACGGTTCGAGGCGGCGGAGCATCTCCACCACGTACTCGCGGCTGCGCTGGGAGGAGATCCGCCCGGCCACCTCGACGGCCCGTTCGCCGGCCGCCACCGCCGCGTCCAGGTTGCCCGCCTCGGCCTCGGCCATCGCCGAGACCACCAGCCGCAGCCCGTGCGAGCGGACGAAGCCCTCGGTCGGCCGGGCCAGTGCCTCCCGGGTGAACTGGCGGACCTTGGAGGGCACGCCGAGGTCGCGGAAGCACTCGGCGGCGTCGGCGGCGAGCCGGTCGTAGGCGTAGAAGTCGATCCACGCCGGGTCGGGATCCCCGGCGCGGGCCCGTTCGAGTGCGCTCTCCGCGGCCCCGAGCGCCGTTGCGCACGCCGCCGCGTTGCGGGCCTTGGCCTGGGCCCGGGCCTCGACCAGGTGGAAGAAGCTCATGGTGCGGGCGGTGGCCAGCCCCCGGTTGCGCTCCAGGGCGGCCTGGGCGAGGTCCACCGCCTCCTCGGCGAAGCCGCGGTAGCCGGACTGCAGGCTCATCGAGGCCAGCACGTAGCCGCCGAGCGGCACGTCGGCGGCGGCCCGGGCCAGCCGCAGGGCCTGGATGTAGTAGCGCTGGGCGGCCTCGTGCTGGCCGGTGTCGAAGGCCATCCACCCGGCGAGCCGGGTGAGTTCGGCCGTCGCGCCGAACAGCGCCCGGCCGACGGCGTCGCTGTACGAGGCGAGCAGCAGCGGCGCCGCCTCCACCCGCAGGCACTCCGGCACCATCGACGAACGCCAGTCCCCGCCGCCGTACTTGGAGTCCCAGCGGCGGGCCTCCTGGGCCGCCTCGCGCAGCTTCGCGGCGTCCGAGTGGCCGACCCGGTACGAGCCCGGGTCGGCGGGCGTGCGCGGCGCCTCGCGGGCCACCGAGCCGTCCGCCGGGGTGATCAGCCAGCGGGAGACGGGGGTCGCGTACGCGGCGACCGAGAAGGTGCCGGCCAGGCTGTCGCTCCAGCGGCCGCCGCCGGGGCCGCGCCGCAGGTCGAGGTCGACCCGCCAGAGGTCGGTGGCCGAGCGGACCGCCTCGGAGACCTCGCGCGGGAAGGCCAGGCCGAGTTCGGGCGCCGGGTCGGTGTCGCCGAGGCCGATCTCCTCCAGCGGCACCGGCCGGCCGAGCTTGCCGCCGATCGCGGTGGCGATCAGGTGCGGGACGGGGCCCTGCGGGACCATGCCCTTGCTGACCCAGCGGGCCACCGAGGTCTTGTCGTAGCGCAGCGTCAGTCCGCGCTGGGCGCCGAGGTCGTTGACCCGGCGGGCCAGGCCGGCGTTGCTGATCTGGGCGAGGGTCAGGAGCGTGCCGAGCCGTTCGTTCGGTCCTCGTGGGCTGACGGTCATGGTGGCGGCGGCACCTCCTGCGGCCTTGTGCGCGGGGCCCGGGCGGCACCGGGCCGTGGCTGCTGTACCTAGAGTAGTCGGACGCGTTCCGAGGGTTAAGAGGCCGCATTCCGGATGGCGGGAT
This sequence comes from Kitasatospora sp. NPDC047058, assembly GCF_040643935.1. Lineage (NCBI taxonomy): Bacteria > Bacillati > Actinomycetota > Actinomycetes > Kitasatosporales > Streptomycetaceae > Kitasatospora > Kitasatospora sp. NPDC047058. Next base: position 69,515 of record NZ_JBEYVJ010000003.1, read on the forward strand.
CGCGCACCCGGTGCCGGACGGCGGCCGCCCGGGCGGAGTTGGTCCGGACCGCTCGGAACCGGCCGCGGCGGGTGCGTCCGGCCGCGCGCCGGAGCGTTGTGCTCCGGTCCCGTGTCGATGTGCGCCCGGCCGTGCCCCCTGGCCCGACCGGCTGGTGGGCGATTCGCTGGTGGTCGTGGGTCGGCCCGCCGTCGAGGACCCGGCGGGCCGGGGGATGCCGCCGTCTCAATCCCCGCGGACGGCGGCGGAGTCCGGGAGGGCATGCGGATGCCCTCCCGGGCCGAACGACGCCTTTCGGCCATTGCGCGATGGCCATGACAAGGCGTGGGCAGGGGCGGTCCGGGCCAGGGAGGGGGAGGCCCGGGCCGCCCGGCCGGAGCCCGCGCCCGCGCCCCGTACGCGCCCCGGCACCCGGCCGGTGAACACCGACCGGAAACGCCAACTCCGGTCACGGGACCGGCGACCGGTGGCACGATGTCTCCTGACGGCACGCCGGATCCGCGGTGGCGGCCGCCGCGGCGCGCCACGGGCCGGCCGGGGCTGCCCCCGGGGGCGGACGCGCCGTGCGGCGGAGGTCCTCGTCCGGTGGAGGCGCGATGCGGTGGCTGACGGGCTGGAGCACGGGCGCGCCCCGGGCGGGCGCTCCGGCGCACGAAGCGCCCGGCACAGTGGCGCCCATCGCCGCGCGCCCCCTGTGGGCCGGCCCCAGCCCGCTCTGGGCGGTCGGCGACTGGCGCCCCGAGGAGATCCGGCTCGCCACCCTCCGCCCCGGCGCCCCCGCCACCGTCACCACCGGCCCGGCCGGTCCCGACCCCGTCGAGGACACCCCCGCCACCACCCGGCTCGCCGTCCTCGGCCACTGCGGCGCCTCCGACGCCGAACTGGCCGCCGGCCTCGCCGCCGCCCGGGGCGGCGCCGTCCGCCACCTCACCGCCTGGCCCGGCAGCTACACCGTCGTCCTGCGCACCGGCACCCGCTCCACCGTGCTGCTCACCGACCTGGCCGGCGCCCAGCCCGTCTTCCACACCCCCTGGGCCGGCGGCACCGCGTACGCGACCGCCGCCCTCCCGCTCGCCGACCTGGTCGGCGCCCCGCTCGACACCGGCCACCTGGCCGCCCGGCTCGCCTGCCCCGAGTCCCCGGAGGCGCTCGGCACCGGCACCCCGTACCTCGGCGTGCAGCAGGTGCCGCCCGGCCACGCGCTGGCCATCCGCGGCGGTCGCCCCTATCTCTCGGCGTACGACGAACCCGGCGGCCCGGGCCGGCCGCGCGGCGAGGCGCCGGCCGTCCGCGAACTCACCCGCGCGCTGCTGGAGTCGGTCCGCTCCCGGGTCACGGCCGTCCGCTCCGGGTGGAGCCGGGCGAAGGCCTCGACGTGGAAGCCCGCCAGCGAATGACCC
>NZ_JBEYVJ010000004.1:0-69092 GCF_040643935.1 Kitasatospora sp. NPDC047058
CGGCCGCGCCCGGGACGCCGGCCCCCGGCGGCGGCGCCGGCACGGGCGGCGGGGCCGCACAGCCGGCCGGGGCGGACTCCGACACGCTGCTCCTGGACGACAAGCTCCTGCTCCAGCTGCTGCCCGACCAGAAGGCGATGACCGGCTGGGAGGAGGAGAAGCGCAAGGTCGACACCGCCGACCACGCCACCACCTGCAGCGGCTCCGGCTCCTGCACCGGCAAGCCGCTCAGCGGCACCGCCCGGTTCGCCACCGGCGAGGTGACCGTGCGCTTCGCCGTCGACACCCTGCCGAGCAAGGCGGCCGCCAAGGACCGGCTCACCGAGACCTACGCGGCCTACGGCGACACCGCCAAGTACCACACCGTCGACCTGGCCGCGCTGGGGAGCGAGAGCCGCGCCTTCCAGGGCCAGCTGGCCGGCCGGGACGGCGTCAGCATCGTGCTGCGCTCCGGCACGGTGGTCGCGACGGTGACCACCGAGGGCGGCCCGGCCGACCCCGCGGCCACCCGGCGGCTCGCCGCGATGCTGGTCCAGCGGGTCGAGCAGGCCCAGACGGGCCGCACCCCGGACGCCGTCCTCGGCACGGCCTGACGAACCGCGGTGTGACGAACCGCGGTGTGACGAACCGCGGTGTGAGGAAGAGCTGCGTGGCGAAGAGCCGGCTCGAACCGCGGTCTGACGAAGAGCGGCGTCGAATCACGGCCTGACGCGCCGCCGGACGGGCGGACGGGCGGCCGGCGGTACCGGCCCCGGGCGGGATCCCTGTCCGGGGCCGTGCCGTGGTAGCACGCGGAGGCCACGGGCGGGTGACGCACGGTCAGTGCTTCACCGGATCCGGCCATGTTGAAGGCCGCCGTCCGGTGGCGGGAACGCGCATGTCCGGATTCCGGACGGTGTGACGGAGCTCCGGGTTTGAAGTCCGCCGGGGCGGGACGTTGCTGGTCCGCCTCCCCGGGCGGCGCCGCGCCCCCGCCGGGCGGCGTAAGAAGGGTATAAGCGCAGGTCGGGGGAAGGGCGGGAACCGGCCGTTCTGCCGTGAGGCCGGAAACGGACCGGCTGGTTGCCCGGTGTCGAATCGGTGACCGAGAGTCGTACTGATGAACCACACGCCTCCTTCGACACGCAACCGCCTGCTGGGCTTCCGTGACTTCCGGCTCCTCCTGTCGGGTGCCGTCGCGGCCCAACTGGGCAGCCAGGTGACCCTGGTGGCACTGCCGCTGGTCGCGGTGGTCGAGCTGGACGCCACCCCGTTCCAGGTCGGCCTGCTGACCGCGGCGGAGACCGCGGCCTTCCTGCTGGTCGGCCTTCCCGCGGGCGCCTGGCTGGACCGGATGCGCAAGCTGCCCGTCCTGATCCGCGCCGACGCGGTGCGCTGCCTCGCCGTCGGGTCGATCCCGCCGGCCGCCGCGCTGGGCGGCCTGACGATGGCCCAGCTCTACGCCGTGGCCTTGGTCACCGGGGTCGCCACGGTCTTCTTCGACGTGGCCCACCAGTCCTACCTGCCGGCACTGCTGCCGCGCGACCGGCTCGTCGAGGGCAACGGTGCGGTCGAGACCGTCCGCTCCGCCGCCCAGATCGCCGGCCCGGGGCTGGGCGGCGCCCTGGTCCAGCTGCTCGGCGCGCCGCTGGCGATCGTCGCCGACGCGGTCGGCTACCTGACCTCGGCGGTGGTGCTCTCCCGGATCCGCGCCGAGGAGGAGGCCCCGCCCGCGCCGGAACCCGGGCGCTCGCTGCGCACGGAGGTCGCCGAAGGCGTCCGGTTCGTGCTCCGGCACCCGCTGCTGCGGGTGATCGCCGCCGCCACCGCCGTCTCCAACCTGTTCGCCGCCGTCCTGATGGCCGTCCAGACCGTCTTCTGGGTCCGGGTGCTGGAACTCTCACCGGCCGCCATCGGGGTGCTGCTCTCGGTCTCGGCCGTCGGCGGCCTGGCCGGGGCGCTCTGCGCCGGACGGCTGGCCCGCCGGGTCGGCCAGGCCCGGCTGATCTGGCTGGCGCCCGTCGTGACCGGGCCGTTCGCGGTGCTCTGGCCGCTGGCCGGCGGCGGGGCCGGGGTGGTGCTGTTCGCGCTCGGCTCGGGCACCGTCCTGTTCGGGGCGGTGGCCTACAACGTCGCCCAGGTGAGCTTCCGGCAGAGCGTCTGCCCGCCGGGGCTGCTCGGCCGGATGAACGCCACCATGCGGTTCCTGGTCTGGGGCACGCTGCCGCTGGGCGCGCTGCTCGGCGGTGCCGTCGCCGACGCGGCCGGTCCGCGTGCCGCGCTCTGGCTCTGTGCCGCCGGGTTCCTGACGGTGCCGGTGCCGCTGCTGCGCTCGCCGCTGCGCCGCCTGCGCGAGCTGCCGGCCGGGGCGGACGCGGACGGGGACGCGCCGGCCGGCGAGCCCGCGGACGCTGCTGCCGCTGCCGCTGCTGCTGCCGCTGCCGCTGCCGCTGCCGCCGACGACCTCACCGATCCCGCGAGACCCGCCCGCTGACCCGCCCGCTGACCTGCCCCGATCCGCCCACCCATCTGCGCCCGCCCGGCCTGCTGCCGCCCGCCGCGGGGCCAACGGCCGCTCCGCCGTGCCCCGATCCGCCCCGCCCGCCGGTCCGCCCTGCCTCGATCCGACGGTCCGATCCGCCCCGACCGCCCGCCGATCCGCCCCGAACCGAAAGCGGAGACCTTCCGTGCACACCAGCATCACGGCCGCCTACCTCACCCGGTTCCGGTCCGTCGCCGCCTCCTCCGACCCGCCGGCGGAGCTGCTCCCGCTCACCGGCGCCCAGCGCCGCTTCCTGATCACCCGCCGGCGCGACCCGCAGAGCCGCACCGACGTGGTGCCGCTGTTCTTCGCCTACCCCCGCGGCACCGTCGACCTCCCGCGCCTGCACCGCGCCGCCGTCCGGCTCGCCGCGCACCACCCGGTGCTGCGCGGCGGCTTCAGCACCGTCCGCGGCACCCCGGTCCTGCGGCTCGGCGCACCCTCGGTCGAGGCCGCCCGGGCGGAGACCGGTCCCGGCAGCACGGCTGCGGACGCGCTGCGCCGCGCCCTGCTCGACTGGCCGGCCGACGGACCGGCGCTGCGGCTGCTGCTGGCGGCCGCGCCGGACGACGACGAGGAGCTGCTGGCCGTCGCCCTGGACCACGCCGCCTGCGACGAGCAGTCGCTCGGCCTGGTCACCGCCGGACTGGCCACGGCCTACGCCGAGGACGACGGCGCCGGGCCGGCGGGGGACGACGACGGCCTGGCCTCCTACCGGGAGGCGGTGGAGCTCCAGCTGTCGGCCGAGGCGGCCGCCGCGAACGCCGCCGCGCACGCCCACTGGTCCGCCCGGCTCGGCGGCCCGGGCGGGCCGGGAGACCCCGGCGCGCCCGCCGGTCCGGGGGCGTCCGGCACGGTGGCCCGCACCACCGGCATGCTCACCGACCGGCTGCCCGCCCCCACCGGCGCCGCCCGCAGCGGCGTCTTCCCCGCCCTGCTCGACGCCGTCGGCGCCGCCGCCCGCCGGCTCTCCGGCCCGGACCGGGTGCTCGCGCTCGGCTACCCCTGGGGCGGCCGCCCGCCCGGCGCGCCGCCGGTGGTCGGCTGCTTCCTCAACACCCTGGTGCACCCCGTCCCGCCCGGCCCGGCCGCCGGCCTGGACGAGCTCAGCGCCGCCTGGTGGGACGACCTCGACCACGCGGACACCCCGTTCGACGAGGTGCTGCACGCCGCCCGCTCGGCCGGGGCGTCCTGGACGGGAGCGCTGGACGGGCTGCTCACCTTCGAGGACCTGCAACGCCGCCCGCCCCTCGTGCTCGGCGGCACGCCCGGCCGCGAGACCCACCTGGCCGGGCGCCCGCTGGCCGCACCGCTGGCGGTCTCCGCCTCGCACGGCGCCGACCTGCTCGTCCGCCTCGCCTGGGACCGCGACCGCCACCCGGACGCCGCCGCCGAGGCCGCGTTCCGGGCGCTGCTGGACACCCTGCGCCGGCACCTGCACCCGGCGGCGGGCGACTGACCCGCCGCCAACCCGCCCCCGGGCACGCCCGGCCCCCCACGACCGCAAGCCTCCCGAGGCCGGACGCCACCACCCCCGGCATCCGACCCGACCAGGCGGCGGGCCCACCAGGCCCGCTCCGCCGTCCGACCGCACACCCACCCGCCACCACAAGGGAGCCGTCATGTTCGCCCTCTCCTCCTCGCAGGAGATCGTCTGGCTGCACGAGCAGTTGCAGCCGGGCAGCCGCGCGTACAACTTCACCGCCGCCCTCGACCTCTGGGGCCCGCTCGACGCCGACGCCCTGCGGGCCGGCCTGACCGCGGTGCTCGGCCACCACCCGGGCCTGCGGCTCGAACTGGTGCCCCGGCCGGAGGGCCTGCCCGGTCAGCGGGTCGGCACCCGTACCGAGCCGCGGCTGCGCACCACCGACCTCAGCACCGAGGCCGACCCCGAGGCCGCCTTCCAGGCGCTGCTCGCCGCCGAGGCCGCGGAGCCGCTCGACACCACCGAGGCGCCGCTGCTGCGCTGGCACCTGGCCCGGCTCGCCGACGGCCACCACCGGCTGGTCCACGTCGAGCACCACCTGATCCACGACGGGCACTCGTTCGCGATCCTGCTGCGCGACCTCTTCACCGTCTACCGCGCCCACGTGCTCGGCGAGGAGCCCGGCCTGCCCGCCGCCCGCTCGTACGAGGAGCACGCCCGGCTCGACGCCGACACCTCCCGGGCCGAGCAGCGCGAACGCGGACTGGCCTTCTGGAAGCGCGAGTTGCAGGACGCCCCGCTCGACCTGGCACTGCCCGGGCTGGCCCGGCCCGGGGCCGCCCGCCGCCACCGGGGCGGGCAGCTGCGCCAGTCGGTCGGCGCCGACCTGGCCGAGCGGCTCCGCGAGCGCAGCCGGGCGGACGGGCACACCCCGTTCTCCACCCTGCTCACGCTCTTCGCCGAGCTGCTGCGCCGCCACAGCGGCCACCCCGAGCTGGTGGTCGGCACGGCCGTCGGCAACCGTCCGCCCGGCTTCGAGGGCACCGTCGGCATGTTCGTCAACACGGTCCCGCTGCGCCTGCGGCTCGACCCGGCCGCGCCCGGCACCGAGGCCGTGGACGAGGTCACCGACGTGCTCTTCCGCGCGCTGCCCCACCAGGACGTGCCGGTCCAGGAGCTGACCCGGGCACTGGGCCGGCACACCACCGGCGCCGACAACCCGCTGTTCAGCGTGATGTTCAGCGCGCACGACGCGCCGCTGCCCGACATCGCGGCGCCTGGCCTGGAGATCTCGCTGTACGAGGGCTTCAACACCGGCACCACCCGCTTCGACCTGGACGTGGTGCTGCTGCCGGACGACCGCCGCGTGGTCGGCGAGAAGCACGGCGCCGCCGGGATGACCCTGGTCTGGGACTACGACGCGGACCTGTTCGGCGAGGACGTCGCCGGGCTGCTCGCCGAACGCCTGCTGGAACTGCTGCGCCGCTACCTCGACCGGCCGGAGGCGCCGCTCGCCGAGCTGGCCGGGGCGGTACCCGGGGCCGGCGAGGGCGAGGCACCCGCGCCGGCGGCCACCCTCGACCCCGTCGCCGGCCACGACCCCTCCGCCCTGGCCGTGATCGCCGGCACCGAGCGGCTCACCTACGGGGAGCTCGACCGCCGCGTCGCCGCCCTCGTCGAACGGCTGCGCACCGCCGGCGTGACGCCCGGCCGGGCGGTCGCCGCCGTCCTGCCGCGCGGGGTGGACAGCCTGGTCGCCCTGCTCGCCTGCCTGCGGCACGGCGCCGTGTACGCCCCGCTCTCCGCCGAGGACCCGGCGGCCCGCCTCGGCCTGCTCCTCGACCGGCTCGGCCCGGCCCTCGTGCTCGCCACCCGGCAGAGCGCCCTCGCACTGCCCGCCGAGGGCGTCACCCCGGCGCTGCTCGACGGCCCGGCGTTCCCGCAGGCCGAGCCCTCCGCCCGGCTCGACGGCGCCGCCTACCTCATCCACACCTCCGGCTCCACCGGCGTGCCCAAGCCGGTGCTGGTCGGCCGGGACGCGCTCGCCCGCTACGTCGGCGCGATCGCCGAGCGGTACGCGCTGAGCCCGGCCGACCGGGTCCTGCTCTTCGCCCGGCCCTCCTTCGACGTCGCGCTGGAGGAGGCGCTCCCCTCGCTGGCCGCCGGCGCCACCCTGGTGCTGCCGCAGCGCGAGGTGCCGACCGGGCCCGAGCTGGTCGCGGTGCTCGCCGCCCGCGGCGTCACCGTCGCCAACCTGCCGACCAGCTACTACCTCGCCGTCCGCGAGGAGTTGGGCGAGGCGCTGCGGGACGACCGGTGGGCCTCCGCGCGGCTGCTCGTGCTCGGCGGGGAGCGGCTGCCCGCGCGGGCGCTGGCCGGACCGGCCGACGGCACCGCCGTGACCGTGCTGAACGCCTACGGCGTCACCGAGGCGACCGTCACCTCCACCGTCCACGAGGTGACGGCGGAGGACCTCGCCGAGGACGACGAGATCCCGCTCGGCACCGAACTGCCCGGCACCCGGGTGCACGTCCTGGACGACGGCCTGCAGCCGCTGCCGGCCGGCGCCGTCGGCGAACTGGCGATCGGCGGCGGCGCGCTCGCCGACGGCTACCTCGGCCTGCCCGAGGCCACCGCGGCCCGGTTCACCACGGTCCCCGCGCTCGGCGGCGAGCGGGTGTACCGCACCGGCGACCGCGGCTACCGCGACCTGCGGGGCCGGCTCCGGTTCCTCGGCCGGCGGGACAACCAGGTCAAGCTCCGCGGCCACCGGATCGAGCTGGAGGAGATCGAGGCGGCCGCCTCCGCCGAACTCGGCGGCCGGTCCTGCGCGGTCGTCCTGCACCAGGACCCGGCCGCCGGCCCCCGGCTGCTCGGCTTCCTGGAGGGCACCGACCGGCCCGACCAGGCCGCGCTGCACACCGCCCTCGCCCGGCGGCTGCCCGCCGGGCTGGTCCCGGCCACCTGGACGGCACTGGACACGATGCCGGTGCTGCCCGGCGGCAAGCCCGACCGGGCCGCCCTGGCCCGGCTCGCCGCCGAGACCCCCGCCCCCGGTGAGGCCGCCCCGGAAGCCCAGGCGTTCACCGACCCCGGTCAGGCGCTGGTCGCCGAGGCCTGGCGGGAGGTGCTCGGCCACGACCGGTTCACGGCGGGCTCGCACTTCTTCGAGGTCGGCGGCCACTCGCTGCTCGCCGCCCGGCTCGCCGCCTGGCTGGAACCGCGGCTCGGCAGCCGCCCGCAGCTGCGCACCCTCTTCCAGCACCCCGTCCTGGCCGACCAGGCGCTCGCGCTGACCGGCGGCCGCCCGGTGACCGAGCAGATCGAGGCGGGCGCATGAGCCTCTCCGCCCCCTCCGCCGTCCTGGAGGACGGCCACCGCGAACTCGTGGACGCCTTCGAGAGCTTCGTCCGCCGCGAACTCGTGCCGCTGGCCGCCGAGTTGTCCGAGACCGCCGACCTGCCCCCGGCCGACCTGCGGGCCTACGTCCGCAAGCGCTCCGCCGCCCTCGGCTTCTACGCTGGCGACTACCCCGAGGAACTCGGCGGCTCCGGCATGCCGTTCACCGCCGTGGTCCTGCTGCACCACGCCGCCGGCCGCAGCGGCTGCCCGCTCGCCCCGTACGCGCTGGCCGGCTCCGACGGGCCCAGCCCGCTGCTGCGGCACGGCACACCCGAGCAGATCGAACGCCACCTGGTGCCGCTGGTCCGCGGCGAGCTGACCCGCTGCCTCGCCCTCACCGAGCCGCAGGCCGGCTCCGACGCGTTCCGGCTCGGCACCACCGCCGTCCGCGACGGCGACGGCTGGCTGCTGAACGGCCGCAAGACCTTCGTCAGCAACGCCGAGCACGCCGACCTCGCCCTGGTGGTCACCGCCACCGACCTCGGCACCGGCGCCGGGCCGACCGCCGGCGCCACCGCCTTCGTCCTCCCGATGGACCACCCCGGCCTGCGGATCGGCCAGCGCTACGAGGGGATGTCCGGCGAGCCGCTGTTCGAGCTCACCCTGGACGCCGTCCGGGCACCGATGGACGCGGTGATCGGCGGCGCGGCCGGTGTCGGCGCCGCCACCGCGCTCGCCATGGACAGCCTCTCCCGGGGCCGCCTGGTGGTCGCCGCGATGTGCAACGGCATCGCCGAGTACGCGCTGCGCCTCGGCGTCGAGTACGCCCGGGAGCGGCAGGCCTTCGGCGAGCCGATCGGGAACTACCAGCACGTCCAGGAACACCTGGTGGCCACCCGGGCCGAGGTGGAGGCCGCCAAGCTGCTGACGCTGGCCTGCGCCCGGCTGGTGGACGACGGCACCGAGGCGCCGGAGAACGCGGCGCTGGCCAAGCTCACCTCCTCCGAGACCGCCGTCCGCGCGGTGGACCGCTCGCTCCAGGTGCACGGCGCCACCGGCTGGGTGCGCGGGCACCCGCTGGAGTTCCTGTACCGGTACGTCCGGATGACGACCATCATCGAGGGGACCTCCGAGGTCCAGAAGGTGATCGTGGCCCGGGCCATGGGCCTGGGCTGAGCCGTGCCCGTCGGCAACCGCAATCAACCCTCGGAGAAACCGACATGACCGACCATCAGGACCTCAGCATCGCGTACGGCCGGCCGCACCACGACGGCGCCGTCCTCGACCTCTTCACCACCTGGGCCCACCGCACCCCGGACGCCCCCGCCCTGATCGACGGCGAGCGCAGCTGGAGCTACGCCGAACTCGACCGGCTGGCCACGGACGTGGCCGACCGGATCGCCGGCCGGGTGCGCCCCGGCGACCTGGTCGGCCTCTGCCTGGGCCACTCGGTCGCGCTGGTCGCCGCCACCCTGGCGGTCGCCCGGCTCGGCGCCGTCCACCTGCCGCTCGGCCCGCGCCCCGGCGAACGCCGGCTCCAGGCCGTCGCCGAGCAGCTCCGCCCGGCCTGCCTGATCGGCGACCCGGCCCTGCTGCCGCCCACCCACCGGGACGGCGCGCAACTGCCGCTGCCCGTCCCCGCCGAGGGGGCCAACGCCGCCGCCACCGTGGTCGCCGCGTTCGCCGTCGCCGGCCCGGACGGCGCGGAGCCCGTCCGGGCCCCCACCGGCACCCACTACGCCGTCCTCACCTCCGGCTCCACCGGCACCCCCAAGGCCGTCGCCGTCGGCGAGTCCTCGCTCGGCGCGATGCTGCACTGGTACCGCGAGCTGACCGGCCTCGGCCCCGGCGACCGGCACAGCCTGCTGATCGGCGTCTCCTTCGACCCGCACCTGAAGGAGCTGTGGGCCGCCCTCACCGCGGGCGCCGCGCTCAGCGTCGCCCCCGAGGCCGTCCGCTGGGACCCGGCCGCGCTCACCGACTGGTGGCGCGAGGCCGGCATCACCGTCGCCGTGCTGCCCACCCCGCTCGCCGAACCGGTCCTCGACCGCCCGTGGCCCGAGGGGACGCCGCTGCGCCACCTCACCATCGGTGGCGACCGGCTGCGCCGCGCCCCCGGCCCGGACGTCACCGTGACCGTGCACAACGCCTACGGCCCGGCCGAGGCGACCGTCGTCACCACCGTGCACACCATGCCGCCGGGCGGCGGCCACGACGCCGGCCCGCCGCCGATCGGCCTCCCGGTCCCCGGCGCCGTGGTGCTGGTCGCCGGCCCGGACGGCCGCCCGGTGCCGCGCGGGCAGGCGGGCGAACTGCTGGTCGGCGGCCGCGGTCTGGCCATCGGCTACCTGGACGCCGAGCTCACCGCCCGCCGCTTCGTCGGCGCACCGGACGCCGTCGAGGGCACGGACCGGGTCTACCGCACCGGCGACCGGGTGCTGATGCGCCCGGACGGCGTGCTGGAGTTCCTGGGCCGGCTGGACGACCAGGTCAAGGTGAGCGGCGTCCGGATCGAGCCCGCCGAGGTCGAGGCCGCCTTCGAGCGCGACCCGCGGGTGCGGCGCGCCGTCGTCGCCGCCCGCCCGGCCCCGGCCGGCGGCGTCCAGCTCCTCGCCTTCGTCCAACCGGCCGCGGACGCCGGCCCGTTGACGGGAGCCGAGTTGCTGGACGAGGTCCGTCCCTGGCTGCCGGAGCAGGCCGTGCCGGCCCTCGCCCGGCTGGTCGACGCCTTCCCGCTGGACGCCAACGGCAAGGTGGACCGGGCGGCACTGCTCGCGGCGGACCACGGCGCCGGTCCGGACGCCGGGGCGCCGGGGGGAGCGGGGCGCCGGAGACCCGGGCGCGACGCCGGCCGAACGGACCGTGCTGCGGCTCTGCCGCGGCCTGCTCGGCCGTGACGACCTCGGCCCGGACGACGACTTCATGGCAGCGGGCGGTAGTTCGATCACCGCGGCCCGGCTGCTGGCGGCCCTGGAGGAGGAGTGCGGCGTCCGGCTGCGCGCGCCGCAGCTGCTGCGCCAGCCGGACCTGCGCGCCGTCGGCCGGCTGGTCGAGCAGCGGCTGGCCGCCGAGCGGCTGCCGGTCGCCACCGCCTGACGCCCGGCCCGTCCACGCCGTAACCGTCGTGACCACAGGGCGCCCCGGCCGCCACCGGGGCGCCCGGAAAGGGATGACCCATGACCGCTCCCACCCCGGAGCACCCGGCCGCCATGGCCGCCACCCTCCCCGTCCTGATCGCCCGCAACGCCGAGCAGAGCCCGCACGCCCTCGCCGTCACCGACGGCACCACCACCCTGACCTACCGCGAACTCACCGACGCCGCCCGCCGGTTGGCCGGTGAACTGGCCGCCCGGGGAGTCCGCCCCGGCACCGCCGTCGGACTGCTCTGCGCCCGCGCCACCCGCCTGGTCGTCGCCCAGCTCGCCGTCTGGTGGGCCGGCGGCCACGTCGTCCCGCTGGACCCGGCCCACCCGCGCCCGCGCATCGCCGCGATGACCGAGGACGCCGGCGTCCGGCTCACCCTGGGCGACAAGGCGCTGCTCGCCGACGCCGGACTGTCCGACGGGCCGGTGCTCGTCCTGACCGAGACCGGGCCGGCCGACCCCGCCACCGCCACGTCGGCGGCGCTGCCGGCCGCCCCCGGCCCGGCGCAGGTCGCCCTGGTGCTCTACACCTCCGGCTCCACCGGCCGCCCCAAGGGCGTCCAGGTGCCGCACGGTGCCATCGCCGACCTGGTCACCGCCGCCGACGCGATCGCGCTGCGCCCCGGCGACCGGGTGCTCTTCCACTCGCCCACCACCTTCGACGCCGCCACCTTCGAGCTCTGGGCCCCGCTGGCCTGCGGCGCCGCCGTCGCCGTGTCGCCGGCCGAGCGGCCCTCCGGGGAGGAACTCGCCCGCGACATCGAGCGGTTCGGCGTCACTACGGCGCTGCTGACCACCGCGCTCTTCCATCACCTGGCGGCCCGGCGGTCCCGGCTGTTCGGCGTCCTGCGCACCCTGGTGGTCGGCGGCGAAGCGCTCTCCGCCGAGCACGCGCACGCCGTCCTGCGGGCCTTCCCCTGGCTGGAGCTGGTGAACGCGTACGGCCCGACCGAGGCGACCACCTTCACCACCCTGCACCGCGTCGACCCGGCCGACGGCGCGGGCCCGGTGCCGATCGGCCGCCCGTTCGGCGGCGCCCGCACCCACGTCCTGGACGAGCGGCAGGCCCCGGTGCCGGACGGCACCCGCGGCGAGCTCTGGATCTCCGGCGACCGGCTGGCCCTCGGCTACGTCGGCCGGCCGGAGCTGACGGCCGAGCGGTTCCGGGACCTGCCCGGCCCCGGCCGCGCCTATCGCACCGGCGATCTGGCGGTCCGCCGCCCGGCCGGCACCCTGGAGTTCCACGGCCGGGCCGACGACCAGGTCAAGGTGCGCGGCTTCCGGATCGAGCCCGGGGAGGTCGAGCACGCGCTGCGGGCCTTCCCCGAGGTGGCCGACGCGGCCGTGGTGGTCCGGCGGGCCGGGCAGGAGGACGCCGCGCTCACCGCGTGCCTGGTGCCCGCCGACGGCGCCCGGCCGGTGCCCGAGGCGCTCCGCCGGCGGCTGGCCGGGCTGCTGCCGGCCCATCTGGTGCCCACCGCGTGGACCCTGCTGGACGCCCTGCCGCTCACCGGCCGCGGCAAGGTGGACCGCCGCGCCCTGGCCGCCGACGACGGCCCGGCCGGAACCGGGGAGACCGCCCCCGCGCCCGCCCTCGCGGGTGACCCTGCCGTGGAGCCCGCCGCGCTGACGCCGATCCAGCAGGTGGTCGCCGAAGCCTGGTCCCGCGCCCTCGGGCGCCCGGTGACCGCGCCGGACGCGGACTTCTTCGCCGAGGGCGGCCACTCCCTGCTCGCCCTCTGGATCGTCGACGACCTGCGCGAGGACCTCGGCGTGGACGTCCCGCTCGGCGACTTCCTCGACCACCCCACCGTCGCCGGCCAGGCCGACCTGATCGAACGCGCCCTCCTGGCCACCGACGACGCCCCCGCTGGCGACGTCCACGCCGCCGACGCCACGTCGCCCGGCGACCCCGGCACCGGGCCCGCCGCGCACCCCCTGGAGCACACGCGATGACCACCACCCCCGCCGCCCGCCCGGGCGCCGACCCCGTCGCCCGCCAGGCCGGGCTGCTGGACCGCGCCCGCCGCCGGGCCGGCACCGAACGCGACCGCACCACCCGCCCACTGCCCCGGACGGCGGCGTCCGGCCCGGCCCCGCTCTCCCACGCCCAGCAGCGGATGTGGCTGATGGACCGGCTCGGCCAGGGCGGCGCCCGCTACCACGTCCCGCTCGCCACCCGGCTGCGCGGCCCGCTCGACACCGGGGCGCTCGCCGCCGCCCTCACCGCGCTCACCGCCCGCCACGCCGTGCTCCGCACCCGCTACGGGCAGGGCGCGGACGAGCGCCCGCACCAGGAGGCCGGCCCGGTCACCCCGGTCCCGCTGCCGGTGGTCCCGGCCGACCCGGCGGCCGCCACCGCCCTGCTGCACGCGGAGGCGGCCCGCCCGTTCGACCTCGCCACCGGCCCGGTCCTGCGCGCCCTCCTCCTCCGGCACGCCGCCGAGGACCACACCCTGCTCCTGACGATCCATCACATCGCCGTCGACGGCGGCTCCCTGCCCGTGCTCGCCGCCGACCTGGCCGCCCTGTACGCGGCCGAGTGCGAGGGCCGCCCGGCCGACCTGCCCGAGCCCGGCCTGCCGTACGCCGACTACGCCCGCTGGGAGCGCTCCCGTGACGGCGAACTCGCCGCCGCGGCCGACACCCGGGCCGCCCACCTGGCCGGCGTCCGGCCGCTGCCGCTGCTGCGGCCCGTCCCGCCCGGCACCCCGGAGCGGCCGGCCGCACTGCACACCGCCCCGCTCACCGCCGGCACCCTCGACGCCCTGCGGCGGCTCGGCGCCCGGCACGGCGCCACCCTGTTCACCGTGGTGCTGGCGGCGGCCTTCGCCACCCTGCGGATCGCCTCCGGCGAGACCGACCTCACCGTCGGCTGCGCCGGCGGCCACCGCGCCCGGCCCGAACTGCGCCGCCTGGTGGGCCTGAACGTCAACACCCTCCCCGTCCGCGCCGCCCTCGCCGGGGACCCGGCCTTCACCGGGCTGCTCGCCGAGGTCCGCACCGCCCTGCTCGACGCGCAGCAGCACCAGGACGTCCCGTTCGACCTGATCGTCCAGCGGCTCGGCGCCGCCGCCCGGGGCGCCGACGGCACCCCGCTGCTCGCCGTCGGCTGCGACCTCGTCCGCCCGGCCGAACCGCTCGCGCTGCCGGGCCTGGCCGCCGAGGCGGTCGAGGTCGACCTCGGCCTGGCCAAGTTCGGCCTCACCCTGCTGGTCGAGGACGGCCCGCAGCCCCGCTGCCTGCTGCAGCACGACCCGGCGGCCGTCGCCGAGCCGGACGCCCGGCGGCTGCTCACCGGGTTCGCCGAGCTGCTCGCGGCCGTCGCCGCCGACCCGGACCGCCGGCTGAGCGGCCTGCCCGGCACCCGCCTCACCGCCACCGTCACCGCCGGAGCCGCCGCCACCGACCCCACCCCCCACCCCGCCGTCACCGCGCTGCGGGCCGACCCCCGGATCGCCGACGCCGCCGTCCTGGCCCCGGACGGCGGGCGGCTCCTCGCCTACGCCGTGGTCCGCGGCCCGTCCGCGCCGAGCCCCGCCGCCCTGCGCGCCGCCCTGCGCCGGCACCTCCCGCCGGAGCTGCTCCCCGCCGCCGTCACCCTGCTGGACACCATGCCGCGCCACCCCGACGGCGCCCTCGACGCCACCCGCCTCCCCGGCGCACCCGCCGCCGGCCCGGGCGCACCCGCCGCCGACCCCGGCCCGCTCGACGCCGTCCGGACCGCCTTCGCCGAACTCCTGGGCACCCGCCCGCCCGCGGACGGGGACTTCTTCCAGCTCGGCGGCCACTCACTCGTCGCGGTCCAGCTCGCCGAGCGCCTGCGCACCCGCACGGGCCTGCCGCTGACCGGGCTGGACGTGCTGGAACAGCGCACCCCGCAGTCCCTCGCCGCCCTGCTCGCCACCCGCGCCGCCGAGCGCCGCGCCGCCCTCGCCCGCCCGTCCGGCGCACCGGCGCGCACCACCCGGGCCACCCGCGCCGGGACCGTCCTGCTCACCGGCGCGACCGGCGGCGTCGGCGCGGCCCTGTTGCAGGAGCTGACGGCCCAGGGCCGCCCGGTGCGGGCGCTGGTGCGGCCCGAGTCGGCGCACCTGGTGGCCCGCAGCGGCGCCGAGGTCGCGGAGGGGGACCTCGCCGACCCCGACAGCCTGCGCCGCGCGGTCGAGGGCGTCGACGCGGTCGTCCACGCCGCCTGCACCTTCACCGAGCACGCCACCGACGTGGCCGCCATGCGCGTCCTGGTGGACGGCTGGCGGGGCGGCGCCTTCGTCTTCGTCAGCAGCACCGACGCCTACGGGCGGCCGCCGACGGCCGAGGTCCCGGAGGGCGGCCCGGACACCGCGCCGGTCAGCGCGTACGGGCGGGCGAAGCTGGAGTGCGAGCGGATCCTGCTGGCGGCGGCGGCAGCCCCGGGTGCAGATAGGTGTTGTACGGCGAGTCCAGCCTGGTGTCCGTCACCGTCGTGTTCAGGGTCGAGCGCCCGAGCGCGTAGTTGATCGTGGAGTCCAGCTGCAGCGGCATGCCCTTGGCGAGCCGGTTGTAGATGACCCGGGCCACCTTGGCCATGTCCTCGGTGTTGTCCGCCTCGCCCTGGACCATGCTGGCGATGGTGACCAGCCCGTACAGGCTCTGCCCGAGGGTCTGCGCGACCGTGTCCGCGTCGTCCCGGGCGAACTCCTTCCCCGCCCGCTCGACCATCTGCTTCAGCAGGTCCACCGCCGTGGTGCCCTCGGTCACGCTGTACGTCGCGGGGAAGAGGTACCCCTCCGGGCTGCCCTTGGCGAACTCCGGCAGGCCCAGCTCGCCGGCCTGCTCCTGGGCGGCCTTCTGGGCGGTGCCCTCGGGCAGGTTCAGCTTCTTGTCGATCGCCGTGTAGATCTGGTTGCCGCGCCACCCCTCGGGGATGGTCAGGCCGTTGGCGTTGGCCGGGTCGACCAGGATCGCCAGCGCGGCGGCCGCCGACATCTTCTGCTTCAGCGTGTAGGTGCCCGGCTGGATCCGCCCGGCCGCGGCCGCGCTGCCCCGGGCCGCCCGGGTGAAGGCGAGCGAGCTGGCCACCACGCCGTTGCGGACCAGCGCGGAGGCGATCTGGGTGAGCCCGGCGCCCTCGGGCACCGAGACCTGCACCTCGCCGCTGCCCGCGCCCGCGTAGTCGGCGGCGGCAGGCGGCTTCCGCTGGCCCTGCAGCCAGCTGTAGCCGGTGAGGCCGAGCCCGCCGAAGACGGCGATCAGGGCGAGCGCGGTCAGCCCGCAGGCCAGGCCGTTGCGCCGGCGGTGCGGGTCCGGCGGCTCGGGGCGCGGCCGGAGCGTGCCCGGCGGACGGCCCTCCGGCTCCGTGACCGGCGCACCGAGGTGGCCGGGCGTGAGCCCCGGAGTGAGGTCCAGGTCGGTCATGGCGCCCCCTCGGCGGTCCCGGAAACGGAGCGAGGGGCCCGTGCGGACGCGTCCGCACGGGCCCCTCACCGGGACGTTAGAACAGGCCGGTCAGCCGGCCGCCTCGACGCTCTCGCCGGGCGGTCGTCCGCTCACCCGTTCGGACTCAAGGGCGGTCTGCAGGATCACCACCGCGGCGGCCTGGTCGACCACCGAGCGGCCCTTCTTCGCCTTGACCCCGGAGGCCCGCAGGCCGTGGGTCGCGGTGACGGTGGACATCCGCTCGTCCACCAGCCGGACCGGCACCGGGTAGAGCCGGGCGGCCAGCCGGGCGGCGTACGCGCGGACCTTCTCGGCGGCCGGCCCCTCCTTGCCGCTGAGCGAGCGCGGCAGGCCGACGATCACCTCGATCGCGCCGTACTCGTCCACGATCGCGGCGATCCTGGCCTGCGACTTCACCCCGGCGGGGACGGTCTCCACCGGCGTGGCGAGCACCCCGTCGGGGTCGCAGGACGCGACCCCGATCCGGGCGTCGCCGACGTCGACGGCGATCCGCCGCCCCCGCCGGAAGGGCCGTTCCACGGCCTGTGGCTCCTCCATCAGCTGGCGCGCTCCGCGACCAGGCCGCGCACCGCGGCGATGGCCTCGCCGACCGCGCCCGGGTTGGAGCCGCCGCCCTGGGCGACGTCGTCCTTGCCACCGCCGCCGCCGCCGAGGGTCTTGGCGGCGACCCGGACCAGCTCGCCGGCCTTGATGCCCCGACCGCGGGCGTCCTCGTTGGTGGCGATCACGGTCAGCGGGCGGTCGTTGGCCACGGTGAAGGCGGCGACCACGGCCGGGCGCGAGCCCAGGCGGCCGCGCACGTCCAGGACCAGCTTGCGCAGCTCGTCGGCGCCGGTGCCGTCGGCGACCTGGGCGGCGACCACGGCGATGCCGTGCACGTCCTCGGCCGAGTCGGCCAGGCCCGCCGCGGCGGCCAGCACCTTCTCGGCGCGGAAGCGCTCGATCTCCTTCTCGGCGTCCTTGAGCTTGGCGAGCATGCCCGAGATCTTCTCCGGCAGCTCCTCCGGGCGGCCCTTGACCAGCTCGGTGAGCTGGGAGACCACGGTGTGCTCGCGGGCCAGGAACTTGTACGCGTCCACGCCGACCAGCGCCTCGACGCGACGCACGCCGGAGCCGATCGAGGACTCGCCGAGCAGCTTCACCAGGCCCAGCTGGGAGGTGTTGCCGACGTGCGTACCACCGCAGAGCTCCTTGGAGAAGTCACCGATGGTGACGACCCGGACCTCGTCGCCGTACTTCTCGCCGAACATGGCGATGGCGCCGGCCTTGCGGGCCTGGTCCATCGTCATGACCTCGGCGGTGACCTCCAGCTCGCGGGTCAGCACGTCGTTGATCTTCTGCTCGACGTCGACCAGCACGCTGCCGGGCACGGCGGCCGGCGAGCCGAAGTCGAAGCGGAAGCGGCCGGGGGCGTTCTCGGAGCCGGCCTGCGCGGCCGTCGGGCCGAGCGCGTCCCGCAGCGCCTGGTGGGTCAGGTGGGTGGCCGAGTGGGCGCGGGCGATCGCCCGACGGCGGTCCACGTCGATCGTGGCGTACGCGGAGGAACCGAGCACGACCTCGCCGAACAGCACCCCGCCGGAGTGCACGATCACGCCGGGGACGGGCTGCTGCACGTCGCGGATCTCGACGACCGCGCCGGACTCCAGCCGGATCCGGCCGTGGTCGGCGAGCTGGCCGCCGCCCTCGGCGTAGAACGGGGTGCGGTCGAGGATGATCTCGACCTCGTCGCCCTCGCTGGCCGCCGGCGCCGGGACGCCGTCCACCAGCAGGCCGACCACGGTGGCCTCGCCCTCGATCAGGGTGTAGCCGGTGAAGACGCTGGCGCCGGACTTGTCGGCGACCTCGCGGTACGCGGCGACGTCGGCGTGGCCCATCTTCTTGGCCTTGGCGTCCGCCTTGGCGCGGTCCCGCTGCTCCTGCATCAGGCGGCGGAAGCCGGCCTCGTCCACCTGGAGGCCCTGCTCCTCGGCCATCTCCAGGGTGAGGTCGATCGGGAAGCCGTAGGTGTCGTGCAGCTTGAACGCCTGCTCGCCGGAGAGCACCACGCCGCCGGCCTGCTTGGTCTCGGTGACCGCGGTGTCCAGCAGGTTGGTGCCGGCCTTCAGCGTCTGCAGGAAGGCGTTCTCCTCGCCGACGACGACCGTCTCGATGCGCTTGCGGTCGGCCTCCAGCCCGGGGTACTGCGGGGCCATCGCCTTGATGGCGATGTCGATGAGCTCCTTGGCCACCTGCTCGGTGGCGCCCAGCAGGCGCATGTTGCGGATGGCGCGGCGCAGGATGCGGCGCAGCACGTAGCCGCGGCCCTCGTTGCCGGGGGTGACGCCGTCGCCGACCAGCATCAGGGCGGTGCGGATGTGGTCGGTGACCACGCGCAGCGAGACGTCCGACTTGTGGTCGGCGCCGTAGGTGTGGCCGGTCAGCTCGGCGGCGCGGTCGAGGATCATCCGGCTGGTGTCGATCTCGAAGAGGTTGTCGACGCCCTGGAGGATGGCGGCGAGGCGCTCCAGGCCGAGGCCGGTGTCGATGTTCTTGCTCGGCAGGTCGCCGAGGATCTCGAAGCCGTCCTTGCCGTCACCGTGGCCGCGCTCGTACTGCATGAAGACCAGGTTCCAGATCTCCAGGTAGCGCTCGCCGTTGACCGCCGGGCCGCCCTCCTCGCCGTACGCGGGGCCGCGGTCGTAGTTGATCTCCGAGCACGGGCCGCACGGGCCGGGGACGCCCATCGACCAGAAGTTGTCCTTCATGCCGAGGCGCTGGATGCGCTCGGACGGCACGCCGATGACGTCCCGCCAGATCTGCTCGGCCTCGTCGTCGTCCTGGTAGACGGTGATCCAGAGCTTCTCCGCCTCCAGGCCGTAGCCGCCGTCCGCGACGGGAGTGGTGAGCAGCTCCCACGCGAACTTGATGGCCCCTTCCTTGAAGTAGTCGCCGAAGGAGAAGTTGCCGCACATCTGGAAGAAGGAGCCGTGCCGGGTGGTCTTCCCGACCTCCTCGATGTCCAGCGTGCGCACGCACTTCTGGACGCTGGTGGCGCGCGAGAACTGCGGCTTGACCTCGCCCAGGAAGTACGGCTTGAAGGGCACCATGCCGGCGTTGACGAGCAGCAGGGTGGGGTCGTCGGCGACCAGGGACGCCGACGGAACGACGGTGTGGCCGCGCTCCTCGAAGAAGCGCAGCCAGCGGCGGCGGATCTCTGCCGACTCCATTAGTGGTCCTTCCGGTTCGGTGTACCGCCCGGCTGCGGCAGCGCGCGGCGGGGCGTCTTTTCGATGGCTGGGGTGGTGCGGGCACCGTCGGACGATGCGCGGGCACCGCGGGACGGGGGCAGGGCGGCGGCCGGGCTCCCGGGCGCCGCCGAGATAGCTCGGTACTGCGGCTCGCCGCGCAGGACGCGTCGGCGGCGCGGTTCGACGACGGCGGTGCCGTCCAGCCCGAGGTCCTCGCGCAGTTGCTCCTCGCGCTCGGCCATGCCGGCCTTCACGTCCTGGGCGAACCGCTTGGCCACGTCGCCCAGGTGCAGCGCACCGCGCGCGGCGGTGCCGGAGAGGCTGTCCGGGGTGAGCCGGTGGACGGCCTCGTTGGCCTTGTTCATGGCCCAGACGGTGGCGCCGGCGCCGACCGCCATCCAGAAGATGCGTCGCACCATGCCGTCAGCCCCTCACCGCGCGCCGGACCCGGGCCAGCAGACCGCTCTTGGGCGCGGTCGCCGCACGCACCTCGGCCCGGATCAGCCGGGCCAGCTCCTCGCGCTCACCCGGCTGGGTGGGCAGCGTCAGGGTGCCGTTCTGCTTGGCGACGGCCTTGCGGACGCCGTAGCTGAAGGCCGCGACCTTGACCAGCGGCCCGCCCAGGGTGGCCGCGACGGTGGACGAGAGCGCGTTGGCGTTGGCGGCGGCGTCCTGCACGTTGGCGGTGATCTCGTCCACCCGCTCCAGCTGCTCGTTGGCGCTGCGCACGGCGGCGCCGGCCTCGGTCAGCAGCGGCACGGCCTGTTCGGTGACGGCGGAGACCAGGACGGTGGCCTCCTTGAGCACCCGCGAGAGCCGGACCAGCACCACGGCGAGCAGGGTGACCAGGACCGCCCAGAACACGGCGACGAGCAACCCGGCCAGCTCTCCCACGGACACCTTGTGCGCTCCCTCGCCTTGCTGTTCTCCGGAAGGAACCCTATCGCGACCATGGCCGGTTTCCGGACCGGGTTCTCCGCCCGGGGCGTCCGGCCGGTCGCGGTGCGGATCCGGTCGGGTGTACGACCGGCCCGCGTAACCTACCGGCCGGTCACCTCGTTTTCCGGGCGGACCGTCGCCGGGACGGTCCCAGCACGTCCGGGCCGCGAGGGCCCGGGCCAGGACCCGGGAGCAGCGCGTGGCCGGCGACTCGACAGCGGAGCGGAGGGGGACGGCGGCGCGGCACTCGCCCGCGCCCGGCCGGCTGCCCGCGGAGGTGACCAGTTTCGTCGGGCGTCACGAGGAGCTGACCGCCCTCTCCCGGCTGCTGGCGGCCTCCCGGCTGGTGACCGTGACCGGGCCGGGCGGGGTGGGCAAGAGCCGGCTGGCGCTGCGCGCGGCGGCCCGGGCGGCCGGCGCCTTCCCGGACGGCACCTGGCTGGTCGAGATCGCGCCGGTGCAGGACCCGCTGCTCATCGGCCACGCCGTCCTGGAGGCGCTGCGGCTGACCGACGGCACCGCCCGCCCGCCGCTGGACGTGCTGACCGAGCAGCTCGCCGGGCGCCGGCTGCTGATCGTGCTGGACGGCTGCGAGCACCTGGTGGAGGCCTGCGCGGAGCTGGCCGACGCGCTGCTGCGCGCGGTGCCCGGCCTGCGGGTGCTGGCCACCAGCCGGGCGGCCCTGCGCGCCTGCGGCGAGCACCTCCTCACCCTGGCCCCGCTGCCGGTGGGCCGGGTGGGCCCCGGCGCGCTGCCGGACGCGGTGCGGCTGTTCGCCGACCGGGCCCGGGCGGTGCTGCCGTCCTTCGAGGTCACTCCGGCCACGGCCGAGGGCATCGCCCAGCTCTGCCGCCGGCTGGACGGCATCCCGCTGGCCGTGGAGCTGGCCGCCGGGCGGCTGCGCGCGCTCTCGGTCGAGCAGATCACCGCCCGGCTGGACGACCGCTTCCGGCTGCTCACCGGCGGCGACCGGACGGGCCTGCCGCGCCATCAGACCCTGCGCACGACGGTCGGCTGGAGTCACGAGCTCTGCACGGTGCAGGAACGTTTGCTCTGGGCCCGCCTCTCGGTCTTCGCCGGCAGCTTCGACCTGGAGGCCGCCGAGTACGTCTGCGCCGGCGCGGGCCTCGAACCGGACGAGCTGCTCGACCTGGTGTCCGACCTCGTCGGCAAGTCCGTGGTGCTGCGCGAGCAGTGCGCCTTCGGCGTCCGGTTCCGGCTGCTCGACACGCTGCGCGAGTACGGCCTGCAGTGGCTGCGCGCCGCGGGCGAGGAACAGCGGCTGCTGCGCCGCCACCGCGACTGGTACCTGGGCCTGGCCACCTGGGGCGAGGTGGAGTGGTTCGGCCCCCGGCAGTTCGAGACCGCCGAGCGGACCGGGCTCGCCCACGCCAACCTCCGGGCGGCGCTGGAGTTCTGCCTCGCCGAGCCGGGCGAGGAGCAGGTCGCCCTGCTACTGGCCAGCACGCTCTGGTTCTACTGGGTCGGCTGCGGCCACCTCGGCGAGGGCCGGCACTGGCTGGACCGGGCGCTCGCCCTCGACCCGGAGCCGACCGGGGCCCGCGCCAAGGCGCTCTGGGTCACCGGTTACATGGCCACCCTCCAGGGGGACCTGGTCGCCGCCCGCCCCGCACTGGAGGAGTGCCGCCGCCAGGCCCTGGACACCGGCGACGACCGGGCGCTCGCCTACGCCGTCCACCGGCAGGGCTGCGCGGCCCTGATCGGCGACGAGCCGGCCCGCGCGGCCGAGCTGTTCGAGGAGGCGATCTGGCACTACCGGGCGATCGGCGAGCTCAACAGCAACGTCCTGATGGCCATGTTCGAACTGGGCATCGCCTACCTGTTCCAGGGCGACCAGGAGGGCGGCGAGGCCTGGCTCGGCCAGGTCCGCGAGGTGTGCGAGGAGCACGGCGAGCAGTGGGCGTACGCGTACGGGCTCTACGCGCTGGCGTACTCGCACTGGCTGAACGGCGACGTCCGGCTGGCCCGTGCGCAGGCCCGGGAGAGCGTCCGGCTCAACCACCTCTTCCACGACCTGCTCGGCATCGTGCTGGCGATCGACCTGCTGGCGCTGCTGCAGACCGAGCCGGCCGGGCCGGGCGAGCCGGGCGACCTGCGGGAGGCCCGGGTGCTGCAGGGCGCCGCCCACCGGATCTGGCAGACCGTGGGCAAGCCGTTCTTCGGTTCGCGCACCTTCAACGGCCCGCACCGGGCCTGCGAGGAACGCGCCCGGGCCGGCCTGACCGAGCAGGAGTTCACCGACTGGTTCGACCGCGGCACCCGGCTGGACCTGGCGGCCGCCGTCCAGCGCGCGCTCGGCGGCGACGGCCGGGCCGAGGGGCCCGGTGCGCTGCCCGGCCCCTGCTCGGTGCCGCCGGCGCCGCAGCCCGCCCCGGTCGGGAATAGTTGAATCTTGTCCATTGCTGGCGGGGACAGCAACCACTCGGCACCGCGCCCGGCGCGGACGCCGGGCGAACCCGGAAGGAGCAGCCGTGGCGATCCACACCGCCGCCGACGAGTACCGCCTCGCGACGTTCTACTTCGAGTCCAAGGCCTACTCCGACGCCGCCCGCATGCTGGAGGGCGTCCTCGCCGAGGAGCCGGCCAACCTGTCGGTCCGGCTGCTGCTGGCCCGCAGCTACTACCACTCGGCGCAGCTCTCCCGTGCCGAGGCCGAGCTGCGCCGGATCCTGGACGCCTCCCCGGCCGAGGACTACGCCCGGCTGATGCTCGGCCGCACGCTGGAACGCCAGGGCCGCGCCGAGGAGGCCCGCCCGCACCTCAAGCTGGCCGCCGCGATGACCGGCGAGGACCTCTGACCCCCGAGCGGGCAAATCGCCCCGAGCCGAAGGGCGCGCCGGCGCCGAAAGCGAGGGAGCGAGGAAGCGACCGACGCAGGAGGGAGCGCGGGAGCGATGAGCGTCGGCGTCGGGTCCGAGCGCCCGGAGGCGAGCGGGCGATTCACAGCAAAGGGGCGAGCCCCCGCCGCCTGGAAGGCGACGGGGGCTCGCTGGGTACGGCAGGCGTACCGCTCGCGGGTCAGCGCGAGTAGTACTCGACGACGAGCTGCTCGTCGCAGATCACCGGGACCTCCTTGCGCTGCGGCGCACGGTCCAGGCGGAAGGCCAGGGCCTTCAGGTTGACCTCGAGGTACTTCGGGGTCTGGCCCTCACCCGCGTAGCCACCCTCACGGGCGACCTGGAACGGGACCTTCTCCTTGCTACGCTCGCGAACGGTCACGACGTAGCCCGGCTTCATCTGGAACGACGGCTTGTTGACCTTGCCACCGTTGACCTCGATGTGGCCGTGGACGACCATCTGGCGGGCCTGGTAGATGGTGCGGGCGATGCCCGAACGCAGCACCAGCGAGTCCAGACGGGTCTCCAGCTCGGCGACGAGCGCCTCACCGGTCTTGCCCTCGGCCTTCTTCGCGCGGTCGAACGCACGCGACAGCTGCTTCTCGCTCAGGTCGTACTGGGCGCGAAGACGCTGCTTCTCGAGCAGACGGACCTTGTAGTCCGAGTTCTGCTTGCGGCCACGGCCGTGCTGGCCGGGCGGGTACGGGCGGGCCTCGAAGTACTTGACGGACTTCGGGGTCAGCGGCACGCCGAGCGCACGCGCGATCTTGACCTTGGGACGCTTCTGGTTCGCCATGAACCAAACCTTCCTTGCTTACGAATACGGCTTCACCAGGTGTTGACGGAGGTCGCTCGTCGCGGTCCGGAGAAAAACCCCACCGCCCGGGGGCAGTGTGATCAGCCGCTCTCCGAGGCCGGGCACGGAAGTGCAAGCACACGAGTGGCCCACCGAGCCGAGGCTGGTGGGCTGCACGCGACACCGAAACGGTGCGCGACGCTCCTGCGGGCCCCGCGAAGGGCCCGTGGCCGGTGTCCCGCTGGTGCGGCCGGTCGGCTGGGTCTCCCCCGCCGCCGTCCCGGGATACGGCACTCCGACCGAGTATACCGGGAGCCGGCCGCGGGTTTACCCGCAGCCCACCCGTGCTCACCCGCCACTCACTCGCCCCGGAGCCGGCCCCTGGTCCACTCGACGATGTCCGCGTAGCGGGCCTCCCCGCCGTGCCGGGTCGGCTGGTAGTACTCCTTGCCGTGCACCGCGTCCGGCGCGTACTGCTGGGCCGCGATCCCCTCCGGCAGGTCGTGCGGGTACCGGTAGCCCTGGCCGTGCCCGAGCTTGCCGGCGCCGCCGTAGTGCGCGTCCCGCAGGTGCGGCGGCACCGCGCCCGCCAGGCCCTGCCGGACGTCCGCCAACGCGGCGTCGATCGCCAGGTAGGCGGCGTTGGACTTGGGCGCCAGGGCCAGCGCGATGGCCGCCTGGGAGAGGATGATCCGCGCCTCCGGGAAGCCGATCAGCGCCACCGCCTGGGCCGCCGCCACCGCCGTCGGCAGGGCCGTCGGGTCGGCCAGGCCGACGTCCTCGCTGGCCGAGATCATCAGCCGCCGGGCGATGAACCGCGGGTCCTCCCCCGCCTCGATCATCCGGGCCAGGTAGTGCAGGGTGGCGTCGACGTCGCTGCCCCGGATCGACTTGATCAGCGCGCTGGCGACGTCGTAGTGCTGGTCGCCGTCCTTGTCGTAGCGGACCGCCGCGTGGTTCACCGCCGTCTCGGTGGTGGCCAGCGTGATGCTCGCCTCGCCCTTCTCCAGGGCCGCCCCGGCCGCCGCCTCCAGCGTGGTGAGCGCCCGCCGGGCGTCCCCGCCGGCCAGCCGGACCAGGTGGTCCTCGGCCTCCTCGGACAGCTCCAGCGCGCCCTCCAGCCCGCGCTCGTCGGCCACCGCGCGGCGCAGCAGGGCACGGATGTCCTCGTCGGTCAGCGACTCCAGCGTGAGCAGCAGCGAACGCGACAGCAGCGGCGAGATCACCGAGAAGTACGGGTTCTCCGTGGTCGCCGCGATCAGCGTCACCCAGCGGTTCTCCACCGCGGGCAGCAGGGAGTCCTGCTGGGCCTTGGAGAAGCGGTGGATCTCGTCCAGGAAGAGCACGGTCTCCTTGCCGCTCATGCCGACCGCCCGCCGGGCGCCGTCGATCACCGCGCGGACCTCCTTGACGCCCGCGGTGATCGCCGACAGCTCGACGAACCGGCCCTCGACGGCCTGGCTGATCACGTGGGCGAGGGTGGTCTTCCCGGTGCCGGGCGGGCCCCAGAGGATCACCGAACTGGTCGCGGCCGGCCCGCGCGCGCCCGAGACGAGGCGGCGCAGCGGCGAGCCGGGCTTCAGCAGCTGCCGCTGCCCGGCCACCTCGTCCAGGGTGCGCGGGCGCATCCGTACGGCGAGCGGGGCCCGGCCGGGCTCCTTGGCCTGGCGTTCCTCGGCGGCGGCGGTGAAGAGGTCCGGTTCGTCCACACCGGAAGCCTATGCGAGCCCGCCGACAGCCCCGCCCGGCCGGACCGGGAGCCGGGACCGGGAGCCGACCCCGGGCCGGATGCGGAGCCGACCCCCGGCCGCCGGGCCAGGAGCCGGGACTAGGAGCGGGACGGGAGGTCGAGCAGGACGGCCTCGAACTCCTCCAGCGAGCGCAGCGTCACCCCGCCGGCGGCCACCGCCTTCGACCGGGCCTCGGCGACCGTGCCGCGGGAGGCCTCGAAGCCGGCCCGGTCGGCGAAGAGGCCGCCCACCGCACCGCGCTCGTCCTCCAGGTTCAGCAGCATCGAGCTGCCGAGGAAGCCGTCGAGCTGCCGCATCGCGGGCAGCGCGAGAGTGCGGAAGGCGTCGGCCAGCCGGCCGGCGCCGGCGCGCTCGAAGTCGAACCTGGTCAGCCGGAACCAGGCGCCCGGACCGGCCTGGGCGGGCCGCTCGGCGACCACCGCCTCCCAGGCGTCCGTGGTCACCGTCCCGTCGAACGGTGCCAGCAGCTCGGCGCGCCGCTGCTTCAGCTGCGCGTCGCTGTCCTGTTCGGCCTGCCGGCTCTCCCACCAGGAGCCCATGGTGATGATGCCGAGCTCCCGGTTGGCGAAGAGTCCGTAGCCCCGGTAGCCGGGCTGCCCGGTCAGCAGGCCGACCGCCTCGGCCCGGAAGCCGTCCAGGGTCCGGTCGAGCTTGGCCGGGTCCCCCGTGGCGTAGACGGTGCGAACGAACATGGGCGGGTCTCCTGACGTCCGGCGGGCGCCGTGCCGCGCGCCCGCGCCGTTGGTGAGCACGTCCATGGGACGCCGCCGCACCCGGCCGGGCAACGCCGAAGAGCCGTTCGGAGGACCCGGCTACCCGATCCCCGCCGCGTGGTCCGGCACGTACTTCTGCAGGTCACGCGGGGGCCGCCGGTAGCCGCGGGACGGCGGGCGGGGCGGCAGTTCCAGCATCGGCGGCTCCACCTCGTGGTACGGGACGGTGGAGAGCAGGTGGGCGATCATGTTGATCCGGGCCCGGCGCTTGTCGTCGCTCTCCACCACGTGCCACGGCGAGTCCGGGATGTCGGTGTGGACGAACATCTCGTCCTTGGCCCGCGAGTACTCCTCCCAGCGGGTGATCGACTCGACGTCCATCGGCGAGAGCTTCCAGCGCCTCATCGGGTCCTCCAGCCGGTCCCGGAAGCGCCGCTGCTGCTCGGTGTCGCTGACCGAGAACCAGTACTTGCGCAGCAGGATGCCCGCCTCGGTCAGCATCCGCTCGAACATCGGGCACTGGTGCATGAACTGCCAGTACTCCTCGTCGGTGCAGAAGCCCATCACCCGCTCGACCCCGGCGCGGTTGTACCAGCTGCGGTCGAACAGGACGATCTCCCCGGCGGCCGGCAGGTGCTCGACGTACCGCTGGAAGTACCACTGGGTGCGCTGGCGCTCGGTGGGGGTGGGCAGGGCCGCGACCCGGGCGATGCGCGGGTTCAGATACTCCGTCACCCGCTTGATCGCGCCGCCCTTGCCCGCCGCGTCGCGGCCCTCGAAGACGACCACCAGCCGGGCGCCCTCGGCGCGCACCCATTCCTGGAGCTTCACCAGCTCGTTCTGCAGCCGCAGCAGCTCCTGCTCGTACGGCTTCCTCGCCAGCCGCCGGGGAGGGCCGTCCTGCTCGCGCTTGGGCTGGGCTGCCACCTGGGGTGCCTCCGTCCGAGAGTGCTGATGACCACTCACCGTAGGCGCTGCACGCGGTTCCCGCAGGTCCGCCGGCGGCCGGGCAGCGGCGGCCCCCTGAACCGCCGCTGCCCGGGGTCCCCCGTGGACCGGCCCGGAGGCCGAGTGATCAACCTTGTCCCAGACCTGCCCGACCGGTCCAATATCCCGTTCCATAACCTTGCGGCATGGATGTGGACACCCGCCTGCTACGCAGCTTCGTCGCGGTCTGCGAGGAGGGGCAGCTGACCGCCGCCGCGGCCCGGCTGTTCGTCTCCCAGCCGACACTGACCAAGCAGATCCGCCAGCTGGAGGCGCTGCTCGGGGTGGAGTTATTCGAACGCTCCCGCCGGGGCATGGCGCCGACCCGGGCCGGCCGCGCCCTGGCCGAGCACGCCGGCCCGATGCTGGCCGGCTGGGACGAGGCACTGCGCGCGACCCGGGCGGCGGCGGCCGAGCAGGGCTCGACGCTGCGGGTGGGCTTCGAGGGCGGCACGATCAACGTGATGACCCAGCGCACGGTGGCGGACTTCAGCCGGCGGATGCCCGGCTGGCAGGTGGAGCTGCGGCAGAACAACTGGTTCGACCCGACCTCGGGCCTGGGCACCGGGGAGATCGACCTGACGCTGTGGCACGCCCCGCCCTGGCTGTCCGAGCAGTACAACGTCGCGGTGCTGGGCGAGGAGCCGCGCTGCGTGGCGCTGCCGGCCGGGCACCGGCTGGCCGGGCGCGCGGTGATCGACTTCGGGGAGCTGCTGGACGAGCCCTTCGTGGCGATCCCGCACGAGGCCGGGTTCTGGCGCGACTACTGGCTGGCGGTGCGGGAGCGGGACGGCCGCCCGGTGCGGATCGGCGCGGTGGCGCACAACGCCGACGAGTACCTGGCCGCGGTGGTGTGCGGCCAGGGCATCGGCTTCGCCCCGGAGACGATGAGCCGGCTGGCACCGCGGGAGGACATCGCCTACCGGCCGGTGCGGGGGCTGAGCCCGAGCCGGGTCGGGCTGTACTGGCCGAGGGGGCGGGAGCTGACCCCGGCGATGGCCGCGTTCGTCCGCAGCTGCCGGGCGACGGTCGGGCCGGCGGCCGGTCAGCAGGCCCCGCGCGACGACGGCTCCGGCCGGGAGGGGGATCAGACCTCGCCGAACGGTTCGGGGTAGCTGCAGAGCCCGCGCGGGCTACCGTCGTACGCGGGCAGGGCGAGCGCCTGGAAGTACGCCTCCGGCACCTCGAACGGGCCGGTGACCTCGTGCCGCTGCGCCGGGATGAAGCCGAACCGGCCGTAGTAGCCCGGATCGCCGAGCACCACGACGAGCTTCTCGTCGGCGTCCTCGGCGGCGGCCAGCGCGGCCCGGACCACCAGCTCGCCGACGCCCTTGCGCTGCCACTCGGGCGCGACCGCGACCGGCGCCAGCGCCAGGCCCTGGCCGTCGCCGACCCGCAGCCGGGTGAGCAGGGCGTGGCCGACCACCAGGCCGGACTCGTCCACCGCCACCAGCGAGAGCCCGGGCAGCCAGGCGGGGTCGCGGCGCAGCGCGTCCACCAGGTCGGCCTCGTCCGGTCCGGGGAAGGCGGCCATGTGGACCCGCCTGGTGGCCGGGGCGTCGTCCGGACACTCGACTCTGGTGCTGACCTTCATGGGGAGCCTCTCTTCGTCGCACACCGTTGTGGACCGGCCCCGGACGGCTGCTGCGCCGTCCGGGGCCGTGAAAGGTTAGCCGAGGGGAACGTCAGGCCTTGGGCTGGCCCTCGGACTTGGCGTCCTCGCGGACCTTCGGCTGGGCGTCGACGCCGGCCTCGCGACGCTGCGCCGGGGTGATCGGGGTGGGGGCACCGGTCAGCGGGTCACCGCCGGTGGACGTCTTCGGGAACGCGATGACGTCCCGGATGGTGTCGTACCCACCGAGCAGCGTGACGATCCGGTCGAGGCCGAAGGCGACACCACCGTGCGGCGGCGGGCCGTAGTTGAAGGCGTCGAGCAGGAAGCCGAACTGCGAAGCAGCCTCCTCCTCGGAGAGGCCGATCGCGTCGAACGCCCGCTTCTGCACGTCCCGCTGGTGGATACGGATCGAACCGCCGC
The DNA here is from genome assembly GCF_040643935.1 of Kitasatospora sp. NPDC047058. Classification (NCBI taxonomy): domain Bacteria; kingdom Bacillati; phylum Actinomycetota; class Actinomycetes; order Kitasatosporales; family Streptomycetaceae; genus Kitasatospora; species Kitasatospora sp. NPDC047058. The sequence goes on from NZ_JBEYVJ010000004.1 coordinate 29,178, forward strand.
CCAGCTCGGAGCCGTTGAGGACCAGGTCGTAGGCGTTGGACAGGGCCGTGCCCGGGTCGGTGTCGAAGGTGGCCAGCGACTCGGCGGTCGGCGCGGTGAACGGGTGGTGCACCGCGTGCCAGCCCTGGAACTCGCCCTTGTCGTCCTCGATCGGCTCGAACATCGGGAAGTCGACGACCCAGAGGAAGGCCCACTGCGACGCGTCGATCAGGTCGCAGCGGCGGCCGATCTCCAGGCGGGCGGCGCCGAGCAGCTCCTGCGAGGGGCGCTCCTTGCCGGCCGCGAAGAAGATCGCGTCGCCGTTCTTGGCACCGGCCGCGGCGGCCAGGCCGGCCAGGTGCTCCTCGGAGAGGTTCTTGGCGACGGGGCCGCGCAGCTCGCCGGTCTCGGCGTCGATGACGACGTAGGCCAGGCCGCGGGCGCCGCGCGCCTTGGCCCAGTCCTGCCAGGCGTCGAGCGCCTTGCGCGGCTGCGAGGCGCCGCCGGGCATGACCACGGCGCCGACGTACGGGGCCTGGAAGACGCGGAACGCGGTGCCCTTGAAGTACTCGGTGAGGTCGGTGAGTTCCTGGCCGAAGCGGACGTCCGGCTTGTCGGAGCCGTAGCGGGCCATGGCGTCCGCGTAGGTCATCCGGGGCAGCGGGTTCGGGATCTCGTACCCGTGCACCTCGCGCCAGACCGAGCCGATGATCTTCTCGCCGAGGGCCAGGATGTCCTCCTGGTCGACGAACGAGGCCTCGATGTCCAGCTGGGTGAACTCCGGCTGGCGGTCGGCGCGGAAGTCCTCGTCGCGGAAGCAGCGGGCGATCTGGTAGTAGCGCTCCATGCCGGCCACCATCAGCAGCTGCTTGAACAGCTGGGGCGACTGCGGCAGCGCGTACCAGTGGCCGGGCTGCAGGCGGACCGGGACGAGGAAGTCGCGGGCGCCCTCGGGGGTGGAGCGGGTGAGGTACGGCGTCTCGATGTCGAGGTAGTCGTTCTCCTCCATCACCCGGCGGATGATGTTGTTGACCTTGGAGCGCAGCCGCAGGCCCTTGGCCGGGCCCTCGCGGCGGAGGTCCAGGTAGCGGTAGCGCAGCCGGACCTCCTCGTTGACCGTGCCGGGCTCGTACTCGGCGACCGGGAAGGGCAGCGGGGCGGCCTCGGAGAGCACCTCGATCGCGCTGACGACGACCTCGACGGCGCCGGTCGGGATGTCCGGGTTCTCGTTGCCCTCGGGGCGCACCCGGACGTCACCGACGACCTTGACGCAGTACTCGGCGCGCAGGCCGTGCACCGAGTCCAGGTCGCGGACCACGATCTGCACGGTGCCGGAGGCGTCGCGCAGGTCGATGAAGGCCACACCGCCGTGGTCGCGGCGGCGGGCGACCCAGCCGGCCAGGGTGACGGTGGTGCCTGCGTGCTCCGGGCGGAGCGTGCCCGCGTCGTGCGTGCGGATCACAGCTGCTTCTCCTTCAGGGTGGTGACGAGTGCGTCGAGGGCGACGGGGTTCTGCTCGCCGGTGGTCATGTCCTTGAGCTGGACGACGCCGTCGGCGAGGTCCCGGTCCCCGGCGATCAGGGCGAAGCGGGCGCCGGACCGGTCGGCGGACTTCATGGCGTTCTTGATGCTCTTGACGCCGAAGGCGAGGTCGGTGGCCACGCCGGCCCGGCGCAGCTCGACCACCTTGGCGAACAGGACGTTCTTGGCCTCCTCGCCGAGCGCGACGGCGTACACCGAGGTCGCGGCCGGCAGGTCGAGGACGACGCCCTCGGCCTCCAGGGCCAGGTAGGTGCGGTCCACGCCGAGGGCCCAGCCGACGGACGGCAGCGCCGGGCCGCCGATCATCTCGGACAGGCCGTCGTAGCGGCCGCCGCCGCCGATCGCGGACTGCGCGCCGAGGCCCTCGTGCACGAACTCGAAGGTGGTGCGGGTGTAGTAGTCCAGGCCGCGGACCAGCTTCGGGTCGTCGGTGAAGGCCACGCCGTTGGCGGTGAGCAGCTCGCGGACCTTCTCGTCGTACGCCTTGCAGTCCTCGCACAGGTAGTCGCGCAGCATCGGGGCGCCGCCGAGCTGGGCCTGCACCGACTCGCGCTTGTCGTCCAGGACGCGCAGCGGGTTGATCTCGGCGCGGCGGCGGGTGTCCTCGTCGAGGTCGAGGCCGGCCAGGAACTCGATCAGGGCGGTGCGGTAGACCGGGCGGCAGTTGCGGTCGCCGAGGCTGTTGAGCAGCAGCGTGTAGTCGCTCAGGCCCAGCGAGCGGAAGGCGTCGTCGGCCAGGATGATCAGCTCGGCGTCGAGCGCCGGGTCCTCGGCGCCGATCGCCTCGGCGCCGACCTGGGCGAACTGGCGGTAGCGGCCGGCCTGCGGGCGCTCGTAGCGGTAGTAGGAGCCGGAGTACCAGAGCTTGACCGGCAGGTTGCCCAGCTTGTGCAGGTTGGCCTGGAGCGCGGCGCGCAGCACCGAGGCGGTGCCCTCGGGGCGCAGCGCGAGGTCCTCCTTGCCGCGCTTGGTGAGCGAGAACATCTCCTTGGTGACGATGTCGGTGGACTCGCCGACACCGCGGGAGAACAGCTTGACGTCCTCGAAGACCGGCGTCTCGATGTAGCCGTAGCCGGCCCGGCGGGCGGGCGCGGACAGGCGCTCGCGGATCGCCAGGAAGGTCGCGGAGCTGGGCGGCAGCAGGTCGTAGGTGCCCTTGGGGGCGGTGAAGGTGCTCAACTTCTCTTCCGTCACATTCCTCGTCGCGGGAAGGCCGGAGCGCCGAGCGCTCCCGCCGCCTGCCTGAGGTAGGGGTTGGTGGCGCGCTCACGGCCGATGGTGGTCTGTCCGCCGTGGCCGGAGAGGACCACGGTCGCGTCGTCGAGGGGCAGGCACACCCGGGCCAGCGACTGCATGATCGCCTCGCTGTCCCCGCCCGGGAGGTCCGTGCGCCCGATGGAGCCGGCGAAGAGCAGGTCGCCCGAGAAGAGCACCGGGGGAAGGTCCTCGGCGCCGGGCGTCCGGAACGTCACCGACCCCCCGGTATGGCCGGGCGCGTGGTCGACGGTGAGCTTCAGGCCCGCCAGGTCCAGCACGCTGCCGTCGGTGAGCTCGCGCACGTCGTCGGGTTCGCCGACGGTGAGCTCGCCCATGAGCTGGGTGCCGAGCGAGCGGCCGAGCGCCTTCTCCGGGTCGGCCATCATGTAGCGGTCCTCGGGGTGGATCCAGGCCGGAACGCCCTTGGCGCCGCAGACCGGGACCACCGAGGCGATGTGGTCGATGTGCCCGTGGGTGAGCACGACCGCGACGGGCTTCAGCCGGTGCTCGCGGACCAGCTCCTCGACGCCGCGGGCGGCCTGGTGGCCCGGGTCGACGATGACGCACTCCTCGCCCGGCGCCGGAGCGACCAGGTAGCAGTTGGTGCCCCAGGCTCCGGCGGGGAATCCGGCGATGAACACGCGCGTCCTTCGTGATTCGGTCGGCAGTGGCGGCTTGGAGATCTACGGCTGTACGGGATCGTGTAAGCGCAGCCTACCGGCGGGGCGGGTCCGGTTGCGAACCAGATGCGGGCGACGGGCCCGGTTCGTCCTGACAGGTTCACCGCGTTCTTACAGCCGCGGTACCTACACTTGGCCACCGATGGATGCGATGATCCGCTTCAGCATCCGTACACGAGTCCAGCACATATGTAGGAGACACGGCCGGTGGTCAGCAGCGAACAGCGGCGGCGGCAGCTCGCCCGCGAGAAGTACGAGCGGCAGGCGCAGCGCCGGGCCGAGGCCCACGCCGCGCGCAAGCGCCGCAACACGATCCTCGGCGCCTCGCTCGCCGTGGTCGTGCTCGCGGGCGGTGGCGCACTGGTGGGCACGGGTGCCTTCGACTCGAAGGACAAGCAGGACGACCGGTCCGCCGCGCAGGCCGCGCCGACCGCCGACGCCGAGCCGACCACCCCGACCCGCAAGCCGGTCGAGGGCTGCGCCGACCCGGCGCCGGGCGCGCCGAACGGCAAGCAGTGGCAGGCCGAGCCGGCCATGACGGTCTCCGGCGGCACGTACACCGCGACGCTGGACACCAACTGCGGCAAGGTGACGATCGCCCTGGACGCGGCGAAGGCGCCGCACGCGGTGAACTCCTTCGCCTTCCTGTCCGGCGAGCAGTACTTCGACCACACCAAGTGCCACCGGCTGACCACGGGCGGCATCTACGTCCTGCAGTGCGGCGACCCGACGGCCAGCACCACCAACCCGGGCGGCACCGGCGGCCCGGGCTACAAGTTCGCCGACGAGAACCTGACCGGCGCGACGTACCCGGCGGGCACCGTGGCGATGGCCAACTCGGGCCCGGGCACCAACGGAAGCCAGTTCTTCCTGGTCTACAAGGACACCAAGCTCGACCCGAACTACATCCCGTTCGGCAAGATCACCGGCGGTCTGGACGTGCTCCAGAAGATCGCCGCCGCGGGCACCCTGGAGGGCGGGACGGACGGCCACCCGATGGCCGACGTCACCCTCAACGCGGTGACCACCGCGAAGGGTTGACCGGTCCCGGGGCCGCGCCGCGGAGCCTTGGAGGCGCCCCGGCGCGGCCCCGGCCCGAAATCGCCCGGCCCGGATGCGGACAGCACCGGGCCCGGTCGCCTATGTTGGCGTTGTGTAGGGTGCCCCGATCCGCCTAGCCGTCACCCTCGGCGAGCAAAGCCCGGCGGACGGGGACGGCGGACTCATCGGTCCGCCGCACATCAACTGTGGACGACGGACGCGTAACCGCCCCGGCGCGGGCGCGACGTCATGTGGAGGACGCGCTATGAGCAGCGACCCGTGGGGCCGTGTCGACGAGCAGGGCACGGTCTACGTCAGGACGGCCGACGGCGAACGCGTCGTGGGTTCCTGGCAGGCCGGCTCGCCCGAGGAGGCCCTCGCCTACTTCGAGCGCAAGTACCAGGGCATCGAGGTGGAGATCGGCCTGCTGGAGAAGCGGGTGCGCACCACCGACCTGGCCGCCAAGGACGCCCAGACCGCGCTGGAGCACCTGCGCGCGCAGGTGGCCGAGGGGCACGCGGTCGGGGACCTCGACGCGCTGGCCAAGCGCCTGGACACGCTCGCCGGTGAGATCGAGAGCCGTCGCGAGGAGCGCAAGGCGGCCCGCGCCAAGGCCCAGGACGAGACCCGGGCGGCCAAGGAGGCGCTGGTCGCCGAGGCCGAGCGCCTCGCCGAGTCCACCCAGTGGCGGGAGGCCGGCGACCGGCTGCGCGCGCTGGTGGACACCTGGAAGGGCCTGCCGCGGCTGGACCGCAAGAGCGACGACGAGCTGTGGCACCGCTTCTCGCACGCTCGCTCGGTCTTCTCCAAGCACCGCAAGGCGCACTTCGCGACCCTGGACGCCGAGCGCGACCAGGCCCGCGCGGTCAAGGAGCGGCTGGTCACCGAGGCCGAGGCGCTGTCCTCGTCCACCGAGTGGGGCGAGACCGCGGCCCGCTACCGCGACCTCATGGCGCGCTGGAAGGCCGCCGGGCGTGCCCAGCGGGACGTCGAGGACGAGCTGTGGGCGCGGTTCCGCGGCGCCCAGGACGTCTTCTTCCAGGCCCGGTCCGCCGTGTTCAGCGAGCGTGACGCCGAGCAGGTCGCCAACCAGAAGCTCAAGGAGGCGCTGGCGGCCGAGGCCGAGGCGATCCTGCCGGTCACCGACCTGAAGGCGGCCAAGGCCGCGCTGCGGGAGGTCAACGAGCGCTGGGAGGCGATCGGGCACGTGCCGCGCGACGCCCGGCCGAAGCTGGACGGTCGGCTGAACGCGGTCGAGCGGGCGATCCGCGAGGCCGAGGACGCCGAGTGGAAGCGCTCCAACCCGGAGGCCAAGGCCCGTGCCGCCGGCATGGTCGGCCTCTTCCAGGCCAAGGCGGACAAGATCCAGGCCGACCTGGACAAGGCCCGGGCGGCCGGCAACGCCGGCAAGGTGGCCAGGCTGGAGTCCGAGCTGGCCGGCGTGCAGACCCTGCTGGAGCAGGCGCACAAGAGCCAGGAGGAGTTCAGCGGCTGACGGGTCCCCCCGACGGCCTCCGGACGCTTTCCGGACGCGGGACGAGAAGGGCCCCGGGCGATCCGCCCGGGGCCCTTCCGCGTGGCCGGCGCTACTTGCGGGCCGAGGTGACCCGGTAGACGTCGTAGACGCCCTCGACGCCGCGGACCGCCTTGAGCACGTGCCCGAGGTGCTTCGGGTCGCCCATCTCGAAGGTGAAGCGGCTCATCGCCACCCGGTCGCGGGAGGTCTGCACCGCCGCCGACAGGATGTTGACGTGCTGGTCGGAGAGGACCCGGGTGACGTCCGAGAGCAGGCGGGAGCGGTCCAGCGCCTCGACCTGGATGGCCACCAGGAAGACGGACGACTGGGTGGCCGCCCACTCGACGTCGATCATCCGCTCGGGCTGCTGGCTGAGCGCCTCCACGTTGACGCAGTCGGCCCGGTGCACCGAGACGCCGTTGCCGCGGGTGACGAAGCCGACGATCGGGTCGCCGGGGACCGGCGTGCAGCAGCGCGAGAGCTTGACCCAGACGTCGTCCACGCCCTTGACGATGACCCCGGGGTCGCCCTTGGCCCGGCGGCGGACCGCCCGGCGGGTGTCGTGGGTCGGGGTGGCGGTCTCGGCGAGGTCCTCGGTGGCGCCCTCCTCGCCGCCGAGCGCCTGCACCAGCTTCTGCACGATGTTCTGCGCCGCGACGTGGCCCTCGCCGATCGCCGCGTACAGCGAGGAGATGTCGGGGTAGCGCATCTCGTGGGCCAGGGTGACCAGCGAGTCGCCGGTCAGGATCCGCTGGATCGGCAGGCCCTGCTTGCGCATCGCCCGGGCGATGGCCTCCTTGCCGTGCTCGATCGCCTCCTCGCGGCGCTCCTTGGAGAACCAGGCGCGGATCTTGTTGCGGGCGCGCGGCGACTTGACGAAGCCCAGCCAGTCCCGGGAGGGGCCGGCGTTCTCCGCCTTGGAGGTGAAGACCTCGACGCTGTCGCCGTTCTCCAGGGTCGACTCCAGCGGCACCAACCGCCCGTTCACCCGGGCCCCTATGCAGCGGTACCCGACCTCGGTGTGGACGGCGAAGGCGAAGTCCACCGGCGTGGCGCCGGCCGGCAGCGCTATGACGTCGCCCTTGGGCGTGAAGACGAAGACCTCGTTGTTGGAGAGGTCGAACCGCAGCGACTCCAGGAACTCGCTCGGGTCCTCGGTCTCCTTCTGCCAGTCCAGCAGCTGCCGCAGCCAGGCCATCTCGTTGACGGCGCCGGCCTTGTCGTCCTTGCGGGCCTGGGTCGGGGTGTCGGTGCGGACCTTGGAGGCGCCGGCCACCGCGCGCTGCTTGTACTTCCAGTGCGCGGCGATGCCGTACTCGGCGCGGCGGTGCATGTCGAAGGTGCGGATCTGCAGCTCGACCGGCTTGCCGCCGGGACCGATCACCGTGGTGTGCAGCGACTGGTACATGTTGAACTTGGGCATCGCGATGTAGTCCTTGAACCGCCCCGGCACCGGGTTCCACCGCGCGTGGATGGTGCCCAGCGCCGCATAGCAGTCGCGGACGGTGTCGACCAGGACCCGGATGCCCACCAGGTCGTAGATCTCGGCGAAGTCCCGGCCCCGGACGATCATCTTCTGGTAGACCGAGTAGTAGTGCTTCGGCCGGCCGGTGACGGAGGCGGTGATCCGGGCGCCGCGGAGGTCCCCCTGGACCTGGTCGATGACGGTCGCCAGGTACTCGTCCCGCTTGGGGGCGCGCTCGGCGACCAGCCGGACGATCTCGTCGTACATCTTGGGGTAGAGGATCGCGAAGGCGAGGTCCTCCAGCTCCCACTTGATGGTGTTCATGCCCAGCCGGTGCGCCAGCGGGGCGTAGATCTCCAGCGTCTCGCGGGCCTTCTTCTCCTGCTTCTCCCGCTTGAGGTAGCGCATGGTGCGCATGTTGTGCAGGCGGTCGGCCAGCTTGATCACCAGGACGCGCGGGTCCTTGGCCATCGCGACGACCATCTTGCGGACCGTCTCGGCCTGCGCGGCCTCGCCGAACTTGACCCGGTCCAGCTTGGTGACGCCGTCGACCAGCAGGGCCACCGAGTCGCCGAAGTCCTTGCGCAGGGTCTCCAGGCCGTAGTCGGTGTCCTCGACCGTGTCGTGCAGCAGCCCGGCCATCAGGGTCGGGGCGTCCATGCCGAGCTCGGCCAGGATGGTGGCCACCGCCAGCGGGTGGGTGATGTACGGGTCGCCGCTCTTGCGCTTCTGCCCGCGGTGCCACTTCTCGGCGACCGCGTAGGCCCGCTCGATGTCGCGCAGCAGCGCCGGGTCGGCCTTCGGGTCGTTGGCCCGGATGGAGCGGAACAGCGGCTCCAGCACCGGATTGAGCACGCTGGAGCGCTGGCCGCCGAGGCGGGCCAGGCGGGCGCGCATGCCGCCGGAGGAGGACGGGCGGCTCGCGGGAGCCACCGGACGCGAGGAGGTCGGCGCCGGGCGTGCCGGGGTGGCCCCCGAGGGCGTGGGACGGTTTTCGGGGGCGGCCGCTGCGGCCGTGGGCACAACCTCGTCGGGCAAGGACACTCCTCGGGGCACCGGGCCGGCCCCTCGTACGGCTGGAACCGTCACGGACAACCGGGAGGGGATGAATCTTCATGGTACCGAGCCGGGCGCTCCGGTGTTCAGCCGCCCGGGCCCGGACACGCGAAGGGCGGCGGTCGGATGATCCGACCGCCGCCCTCCGTCCGTCCCTCAGACCGTGACCAGCGTCTCCAGCGGCGCGCCGCCCAGGTGCCCGGCCAGCCGCTCGCGGCCGTCCAGGAAGCCCAGCTCCATCAGCACCACGACGCCCGCCAGCTCGGCGCCGGCCTCCTTCACCAGGTCCAGCGAGGCACCGATGGTCCCGCCGGTGGCCAGCACGTCGTCCACCACCAGCACCCGCTCACCGGGCGCGAAGGCGTCGCACTGCACCTCCAGCGTCGCCTCCCCGTACTCCAGCTCGTAGGAGCGGCGGAACACCGCGCCGGGCAGCTTGCCCTGCTTGCGGATCGGCACGAAGCCGAGCCCGGCCGCGAAGGCCGCCGGGGCCGCCAGCACGAAGCCGCGCGCCTCCAGGCCCACCACCTTGGTCGCGCCGAGCTCCGTCGCCCGCTCCGCCAGCGCCCGGGTGAGGGCGCCGAAGGCCTCGGCGTCGGCGAGCAGCGGCGCGATGTCCTTGAACAGCACGCCCGGCTTCGGGTAGTCCGGGACGTCCCGGATCCGGCTGTTCAGCAGCTCGGCCAGTGCGGTGTCGGCGGTGGTCACGGTGTCCTGTCCTTAGGGTCGGGGCTCAGCGCTTGGTGGACGGACGGCCCTTGGCACGCGAGGTGCCGGCCGACCGGCCGCGCTGACCGACCATACCCGCCGGAAGGTCCTCGTCCGCGATCTCCTCGCCCTCGCCCGCCGCCGCGCTCTTGGCGGCGGCCGCGGCCCGGTGCTGGAGGACGCGCTTGCGCAGCGCCTTCATCTCCGGCTGCTCCTCCTTGAGCTGCGCCAGCAGCGGGGTGGCGACGCAGATCGAGGAGTAGGCACCGGCGGCGAGACCGATGAACAGCGCGAGCGAGATGTCGTTCAGCGTGCCGGCGCCCAGCAGGCCGCCACCGATGAACAGCAGCGCCGCCACCGGGAGCAGGGCGACCACCGTGGTGTTGAGCGAACGCACCAGGGTCTGGTTGAGGCCCGCGTTGGCCGCCTCGCTGTAGGTGAGCTTGTTCTGCTTCGCGAGCCCCTTGGTGTTCTCCTTCACGGTGTCGAAGACGACGACCGTGTCGTAGAGCGAGTACCCGAGGATGGTCAGGAAGCCGATCACCGTACCGGGGGTGACCTCGAAGCCCACCAGGGCGTAGACCCCGATGGTGATCAGGAGGTCGTGGATGAGGGCGACCAGCGCGGCCACCGCCATCCGCCACTCGAAGGCGATCGCCAGGTACGCCGTCACCAGGATCATGAAGATGATCAGGCCGGTGAGCGCCTTCTTGGAGATCTGCTCACCCCAGCTGGGACCGATCACCTGGGTGTCGATCTCCGCGACCGGGACGCTGAGCTCCTTGGAGAGCTTGTCCGTGAAGACCGAGGAGGAGACGCTGTCCTCGGACGACACCTGGATGCGGATCTTCTTGCCCTCGTCCACCGACTGCACCAGCGGGTGCGAGGAGACGATCTTGTCGGCCGCGTCCTGCGCCTGGGAGACGCTCAGCCCCGGCTTGGAGACGGTGTAGACCGACCCGCCCTTGAACTCGATGCCCAGGTGCAGGCCCATGGCCAGGCCGACCGCCGCGACCAGCACGATCACGCCGGAGATGCTGTACCAGAGCTTGCGGCGCCCGACGAAGTCGAAGCTGACCTCGCCCTGGTAGAGCCGGTGGCCCAGATTGGAGAAGCGCGACACGGTGTCAGGCCCCCTTCACGGCGGTGGACGAGGGGGTGCGGCGGCTGCTGCGCAGCGGCGGACGGGCGCCCAGCCGCTTCGGGTCCAGGCCGGACCACGGGTGACCGTCGGAGAAGAACTTCCGGCGGGCCAGCAGCGTGATCAGCGGCTTGGTGAAGAGGAAGATCACCACGACGTCGAGCGCGGTGGTCAGGCCCAGCGTGAACGCGAAGCCCTGCACCTTGCCGACCGAGACCAGGTAGAGCACCGCGGCACAGAGGAAGGACACGAAGTCCGACACCAGGATGGTGCGCCGGGCCCGCGGCCAGGCCCGCTGGACGGCCGGGCGCAGCGGGGCGCCCTCGCGGACCTCGTCGCGGATGCGCTCGAAGTACACGATGAAGGAGTCCGCGGTGATGCCGATCGCGACGATCGCGCCGCAGACGGCCGGCAGGTTCAGCGCGAAGCCGATCCCGGCGCCGAGCAGGCTCATGATCGAGTAGGTCAGGGCCGCCGAGACGATCAGACCGGCGATCGAGACCAGGCCGAGGCCGCGGTAGTAGACCAGCGAGTAGACGACCACCAGCAGCATGCCGATGGCACCGGCGATCAGGCCGGCCTCCAGCTGGTCGCCGCCGAGCTGCGGGGAGACCGTGGTGACGTCGTCGGTGGTGAACTCGAGCGGCAGGGCGCCGAAGCTCAGCACGTTCGCGAGGTTCTGCGCCTCCTCCTGCTTGAAGCTGCCCGAGATCACGGCGGAACCGCCGGGGATGGCGCTGCGCACGTACGGGTGGGAGACGACCTGGCCGTCCAGCACGATGGCGAACTGGTTGGTCGGGTCGGGCTGGGTGGCCAGCTTGCCGGTGACGGCGGTGAAGGCGTCGGTGCCCTTGCCGTTGAACTGCAGCGAGACCTGCCAGCCGGCGCCCTGCTGGGTGTCGATGGTGGCCTGCGCCTTGGAGACGTCCGAGCCGTTCACCGCGACCGGGCCGAGGGCGAGCTTGTAGTAGATGCCGCGCTCGTCCTTCTGGGTGCACGCGACGGTCGGCTTGCCCTCGTCGGTCTGGTGGTTCTTGCGCTGCTCGGGCTTGGAGCAGTCCAGGCCGGCGAACTCGGCGGCCAGCTCCGGCGGCACGGTGCCCGTCGTCATCGCGGCCGCGGGGTCCGGCGTGACCGGGGCGGCGGCGGCACTCGGGGTGGCGGCGGCCGAGCCGGAGGCGGCCGGGGTCGCGGCGGCCGGGGCGGTGGCGCTCGGGGCGGTGCTCGCGGTGCCGGTCGCGGACGGGCTGGCGTCGAGGGCGAGGGCCTCGCCGACCGGGCGGCCCTGCTTCGTCGGGCTCGCGGTGCCGGTCGCGGCGGGCGCGGCGGCGGTGCTGCCGGCCGAAGGCGACGCCGAGGGGCTCGCGCCCGGGGCGGCGCTGCCGCTCGCCGAGGGGGCCGGGCTCGGGGTCTGCGCCTGGAGGCCGCTCGGGGCCAGGGCGAGGACCGGGCGGAAGTACAGCTTCGCGGTGGTGCCGACCTGGTCGGCCGCGTTCTGCTTGTCACCGCCCTTCGGGATGTTGACGATGATGTTCCGGTCGCCCTGGGTCTGGACCTCCGCCTCGGAGACACCCATCCCGTTGACCCGCTGCTCGATGATCCCGGTGGCGATGTCCATGTTGGACTTGTTGATCGCCTTGGGGTCGGTCGACTTCGCGCTCAGCGTGATGCTGGTGCCGCCGGCGAGGTCGATCCCGAGGCGGGGCTTGGTGTGGCCCGTCCCGAACATGAGGGCGACCAGGCCGACGGTGACCACCAGGATGAGGGCCAGCGCCCGCCCCGGGTAACCGTCGCGCGGGCGCGACTTGGGTGTTGCCACCTTGCTCGTTTCTCCCTGTCCATGCCACCTCTCCTACCGGACCCCCGTCCGGCTCGTGGCTGGACGGGGGCGTGGCGGATCTGCGGCCCTGAGATCCTGTGGGCGCGCGGCACGGTGCCGCGCCGCCGGGCTGGTGCCCGACCGTACTACTTGCTCGCGGGAGCCCCGCCCTCGGCGGCCTCGGCGGCGCCGTCCTTGGTGAGCGTCAGCGGCTTCTCGTCCGCCGGCTCGACGTCGGCGTCGGCACCCTCGGCCTCGGCCTCGGCGAGCTCGTCCTCCACCGGGCGGCCGTTGATGATCGCGTCGTACTCCGCCGGGTCCAGGACCGCAGCGATCGCGCTCTTCGTGAAGTAGGTGACCACGCCGGGCGCGATCTCCAGCTCGACGGTCTCGTCGTTGACCGCCTTCACCTGCGCGTACAGGCCGCCAATGGTGCGCACGCCCGCCCCGGGCTCCAGCGACGTCTGCATCTGCTGCATCTGCTGCTGCCGCTTCTTCTGCGACCGGAACATGAGCACGATCGCGACGACGGGGAGGAGAAGGATGATGAAGCTCATACAGCCAGGGTCCTTTACGGGCCGCCGGGCGGGCGGCCTGTGTGGTATTGGTCGGCCCGTCAGGTGAGAGGGGCGGTCCGGCGGAGTCTAGGCGACCCCGAACTGATCGGACAACGCCAAGCATCGCATCCTGCCGCCGAAAGTGGCGAGCCTCGGCCTGCACAGTTTCCGCGGACTTCTCCCCCGGCTTCTCCCCGGGCCTCCCCCGGCCTTCCGGGCCTTTTCCGCTCCCGCCGCCCGGCGCCCGCCCCGGGCCGGGCCCGCTCGGACGGGCCCGGAGTCACCCGTTCAGCCCTCGTCGGCCCGGAAGAGTTCCGGCTGGGCCGTCGCCGCACCCCGGGCGGCCTGGGCCGGAGGGGTCTGCAGCGGCGGGGTCAGCCCGAGGTGCTGCCAGGCGGCGGCGGTGGCGATCCGGCCGCGCGGGGTGCGGGCGAGCAGGCCCTCGCGGACCAGGAAGGGCTCGGCGACCTCCTCGACCGTCTCGGCCTCCTCCCCCACGGCGACCGCCAGGGTCGACAGACCGACCGGCCCGCCGCCGAACAGCCGCAGCAGCGCGTCCAGCACCGCGCGGTCCAGCCGGTCCAGGCCCCGGGCGTCCACCTCGTAGACGTCCAGCGCCTGGGCGGCGATCTCCGCGGTGACCACGCCGTCGTGCCGGACCTGCGCGTAGTCGCGGACCCGGCGCAGCAGCCGGTTGGCGATGCGCGGGGTGCCCCGGGAGCGGCCGGCGATCTCGGCCGCACCGGCCGGGTCTATCTCGACGTCCAGCAGCGACGCCGATCGGTGCACCACCCGCTGCAGCTCGGCCGGCGCGTAGAACTCCATGTGGCCGGTGAAGCCGAAGCGGTCGCGCAGCGGGGGCGGCAGCAGGCCGGCCCGGGTGGTCGCGCCGACCAGGGTGAACGGCGGCAGCTCCAGCGGGATGGCGGTGGCGCCCGGGCCCTTGCCGACGATCACGTCGACCCGGAAGTCCTCCATCGCCATGTAGAGCATCTCCTCGGCCGGCCGGGACATCCGGTGGATCTCGTCGAGGAAGAGCACCTCGCCCTCGGTGAGCGAGGAGAGGATCGCCGCGAGGTCCCCCGCGTGCTGGATGGCCGGCCCGGAGGTGATCCGGATCGGGGCGCCCAGCTCGGCCGCGATGATCATGGAGAGGGTGGTCTTGCCGAGCCCGGGCGGGCCGCTGAGCAGGACGTGGTCCGGCGCGGCGCCGCGCTTGCGGGCCGCCTGGAGCACCAGGGACAGCTGCTCGCGGACCCGCTCCTGGCCGATGAACTCGTCCAGCTGCTTGGGACGCAGCGCCGCCTCGACCGCCTGGTCCTCACCGTCGGCGGCGGCCGTCACCAGCCGGTCGGCCGGGTCGGAGTCGTGGAAACTCATCGGCTTGGGCTCCAAAGTCGACAAACGGACAGATCGTCAGATGGCTTCAGCGGGCACGGTTGAGGCCGCGGAGGGCGAGCCTGAGCAGGGCGCCGACGTCGGGCGACTGCTGGGCCTCCGCCTCCGGGGTGACGGCCACGACCGCCTCGTCCGCCTCGCGCGGAGCGTAACCGAGGCCGGTCAGCGCCGAGTGCAGCTGCTCGCTCCACGGCGCCGGGCCGGCCGCGACCGGCTTCTGCGCCGGCACCGCGCCGTGCGGGGCGCCCAGCTTGTCCTTGTACTCCAGCAGCAGCTTGGCCGCCTTGGCCTTGCCGATGCCGGGCACGGCCACCAGCGCCTTCTCGTTCCCGGCGGCCACGGCGGCGCGCAGCTCGTCGGGGCTGTGCACGCCGAGGATGGCCTGCGCCAGCTTCGGGCCGACGCCCGGCGCGGCCTGGAGGATCTCGAAGACGGCCCGCTCGTCGTCGTCCGCGAAGCCGAAGAGGGTGAGCGAGTCCTCCCGGACCACGAGCGAGGTCGCGAGCCGGACGGGCTCACCCGGTCGCAGCCCGGCCAGCGTGTTCGGCGTGCACTGCACGGCCATGCCCACCCCGCCGACCTCGACGACGGCGACACCGGCCGAGACGGCCGCGACGGGACCCTGCACGAAGGCGATCACCGGTTGCTTCCTTTCAGGGGGGTGGCGCGGGCCGCGCGGACGGCCGCCTCGATGCGGTTCGTCGCGCCACCGCGCCAGATGTGGCAGATGGCCAGCGCCAGCGCGTCGGCGGCGTCGGCCGGCTTGGGCGGGGCGTCGAGCCGCAGCAGCCGCTGCACCATGGCGGTGACCTGGGCCTTGTCGGCCCGGCCGGAGCCGGTGACGGCGGCCTTGACCTCGCTGGGGGTGTGCAGGGTGACGGGTATGCCGCGCCGCGTCGCGCAGAGCATCGCGACCGCGCTGGCCTGGGCGGTGCCCATCACCGTCCGGACGTTGTGCTGGGCGAAGACCCGCTCGACGGCGACCAGGTCCGGCCGGTGCTCGTCGAGCCAGCCCTCGATGCCCTGCTCGACCAGGAGCAGCCGCGGCCCGATCTCCGCCTCGGCGGGGGTGCGCACCACGCCGACCCCGACCATCCGCAGCGGCCGCCCGGGCGCACCGTCGACCACGCCGATCCCGCACCTGGTCAGCCCCGGGTCCACACCCAGTACCCGCACGTCACGCCCCGTCTCTCTGATAGTCGCCGTTCGCCTCCGGGCCGCTCCGGGCCCGGTGCCGACGGTCGTCGCTCCAAGGCCCCTCGTACCTCGGGGCCTCCTCGCTCTCTCCCTTTCGGCACCGGCGCGTCCCTTCGGCTCACGGCGGGGTCGCCACTCGCCCGCGGGCCGCCGACCCGGCGACCTGCGAAGGCTACCGCCCGGGTCCGACAACGCCGCAGACGACACCGGCCCGGTGGTCGCGGGACCACCGGGCCGGGGAGTGCGAACGGTCACTCGGCGTCGAGCTGCGCACCGACCTCGTCGCTGATGTCGAAGTTGGCGAAGACGTTCTGCACGTCGTCGCTGTCCTCGAGGGCGTCGATCAGCTTCAGGATCTTGCGGGCGCCGTCGACGTCCAGCTCGACCTGCATGCTCGGGAGGAAGTTGGCCTCGGCCGAGTCGTAGTCGACACCGGCGTCCACCAGCGCGGTGCGGACGGCGACCATCTTGGACGCCTCGGAGACGATCTCGAAGGTGTCGCCGAGGTCGTTGATCTCCTCGGGCTCCTGGTCGAGGACGACCTCGAACAGCTTGTCCTCGTCCACGCCGTCGCTCTTGGGGACGATGACGACGCCCTTGCGGGTGAACAGGTACGACACCGAGCCCGGGTCGGCCATCGAGCCGCCGTTGCGGGTCATCGCGACGCGCACGTCGGAGGCGGCGCGGTTGCGGTTGTCGGTGAGGCACTCGATGAGCACCGCGACGCCGTTCGGGCCGTAGCCCTCGTACATGATGGTCTGGTAGTCGGCGCCGCCGGCCTCCAGGCCGCCACCGCGCTTGACGGCGCGGTTGATGTTGTCGATCGGGACCGAGCTCTTCTTCGCCTTCTGGATGGCGTCGTAGAGCGTCGGGTTGCCGGCCGGGTCGGGACCGCCGGTGCGCGCCGCCACCTCGATGTTCTTGATCATCTTGGCGAAGAGCTTGCCGCGCTTGGCGTCGATCACGGCCTTCTTGTGCTTGGTGGTAGCCCACTTAGAGTGGCCGGACATCGCCAGCTCCTTTACGTCGCCAATGGAAATTGAACAGAAGAGATCTTACCGGTGTCGTCACCGCCGGAGCGCACACGGTCAGCACCGCGCCGTTCAGGCGGCCAGGTGCTCCTCGACCATCCGCACGAAGTAGGCGTGCACCCGGTGGTCACCGGTCAGCTCGGGGTGGAACGAGGTGGCCAGCAGGTTGCCCTGGCGGACGGCGACGATCCGGCTCTCCGGCCCGTCGGCGGCGGGCAGCTCGGCCAGCACCTCGACGCCCGCGCCCACGGCCTCGACCCAGGGGGCGCGGATGAACACGCCGTGCACCGGCGCGTCGTCCAGGCCCTTGAAGGCGATGCCGGACTCGAAGGACTCGTTCTGGCGGCCGAAGGCGTTGCGGCGCACGGTCATGTCGATGCCGCCGACGGTCTCCTGGTCGTCCCGGCCGTCCAGGATCTTGTCGGCCAGCATGATCATGCCCGCGCAGGTGCCGTACACCGGCATGCCGGCGGCGACCCGCTCGCGCAGCGGGTCCATGACGCCGAACAGCAGCGCCAGCTTGGACATGGTGGTCGACTCCCCGCCGGGGATGACCAGCGCGTCGACCTCGGCCAGCTCCTCGGCACGGCGGACCGGGCGGGCCAGCGCGTCGGCCTCGGCCAGCGCGACCAGGTGCTCGCGGACGTCACCCTGCAGGGCGAGGACGCCGATGACTGGAGTGGACACTCTGCTACCTCTTCAGACTCTCGTACGGACGACGCGCAGCGGCCCGCCGCGCTGATGATCACACCACGCAGCGGGCCGCCGGGCAGGGACTACCAGCCGCGGTTGGCGTAACGCTCGGTCTCGGGCAGGGTGTCGCAGTTGATGCCGACCATGGCCTCGCCCAGGTTGCGGGAGGCGTCCGCGATGATCTTCGGGTCGTCGAAGAAGGTGGTGGCCTTCACGATCGCGGCGGCACGCTTGGCCGGGTCGCCCGACTTGAAGATGCCGGAGCCGACGAAGACGCCCTCGGCGCCCAGCTGGCGCATCAGCGCGGCGTCGGCCGGGGTGGCCACACCACCGGCGGAGAACAGCACGACCGGCAGCTTGCCGAGCTCGGCGACCTCCTTGACCAGCTCGTACGGGGCGCGCAGCTCCTTGGCGGCGGCGTACAGCTCGTTGTGGTCCAGCGCGCGCAGGTGGCCGATCTCGTTCTTGATCTGGCGCAGGTGGCGGACGGCCTCGACGACGTTGCCGGTGCCGGCCTCACCCTTGGAGCGGATCATGGCCGCACCCTCGGCGATGCGGCGCAGGGCCTCGCCCAGGTTGGTGGCGCCGCAGACGAAGGGGGTGGTGAACGCCCACTTGTCGGAGTGGTTGACCTCGTCCGCCGGGGTCAGCACCTCGGACTCGTCGATGTAGTCGACGCCGAGCGACTGCAGGACCTGGGCCTCGACGAAGTGGCCGATCCGGGACTTGGCCATGACCGGGATCGAGACCGCCTCGATGATCTCCTCGATCATGTTCGGGTCCGACATGCGGGCGACGCCGCCGTCCTTGCGGATGTCCGCCGGGACCCGCTCGAGGGCCATGACGGCGACAGCGCCGGCGTCCTCGGCGATCTTCGCCTGCTCGGCGTTGACCACGTCCATGATCACACCGCCCTTGAGCTGCTCGGCCATGCCACGCTTCACGCGGGCGGTACCGATCTGCGGCTGGTCTGCGGTGGTGGGGCTGGTGGACACGTGAGACCTCACTCGAAGATGAACCAGTGCTATCGCCCTATGTTAGGCAGAAAAACGGGCCACTTCATGCGCCATCCAGTCCAGACCGATCAGCGGGATACGACAAACGGGCCGTATCCGGACCATCGTTCGTCTACGCCGGAGCGCCCTCCGGCGTGAGCGCCGGCGGCGGCGCGTCATCCATCTCGAACGCCATCGGGAACGGCGCCTTGCCCGCCAGCCGGAAGTAGCGCACCAGCCGGTGCTCCCGCACCGCCCGGGCCGCCCGCACCGCGTCGTTGTGGAACCGCCGGGCCATCGGCACCCGGCGCACCGCCGCGGTGAGGTCCCGCACCGCCTCCTCGCCGCCCGGCTCCGCGACCAGCGCGGCCACCTGCTCCGGCTCGGCCAGCACCGCGCGCAGCGCCATGCTGAGCTGGCTCTCCGCGACCTCGCGCTGCTCGTCCTCGGCCTGCCGGGCCGCGTGCGCGGCGTCCAGCAGCAGCAGCGAGGCCGCCGGGTCCAGCAGGGAGGAGGTGGCCAGCTCGACCGCCACCGACGCCCGGCGGACCAGCTGCGCGTCCAGCGCCGCACGGGCGGCGTCGATCCGGGCGTGCAGCCGGTCCAGCCGGCCGGCCGTCCAACTCAGGTACATGCCGAACAGCACCACGGCCACGCCGGCCCAGATCCAGGTAGTCACGGGGCGCTACGCTACCGGGTGCCCGCCGTTCAGCCGCCGATGGTCGCGCTGCGGTAGCTGTCCCGGTCGATGTCCGCGATGTTCACCGCCGTGAACAGCCGGGTGCCGGGCACCGGGGCCACCTTCTCCGCCAGCAGCGCCTGCACGGCGTCGCTCAGCGCCGCCTTGGCCTCCGGGGTGCGGCCCGGGAAGATCTGGAACTCCACGTACACCTGGGTGTCCGGGCCCTCGCTCTCGCCCACCACGAGGCCCTGCACCTCCCGGAAGATGGTCTTGCAGGCCTCGGGCCTGGCGTCGATGATCTTCACGGCGAGCCGGTTGATGGCCAGGCCCAGCTCGCGGCGGTCGAACGCGCCGGACAGCTCGGGCGAGTAGTCGACGGAGATCTGCGGCATCGTTGCCTCCAGGGGTCGGGGTGATCGGTACGCTCCGGGACAACCCCAACCCCGCGCGGCCGCCCCGGATTCCCGCCCGGCGGCGGACCTCAGTCCCGGGCCAGCCCGAACCGGCCGCGCCGACCGCCGCGCCCGTCCTCCCCGACCACCGCCGCCGCGCCCGCCGTCACCGTCTCGTACACCGCCAGGATGTCCGCGCCGACCGTCGACCAGTCGAACCGCCGGACGTGCCGGGACGCCGCCTTGCGCAGCTCCTCCAGCCGGCCGGGGTCGCCCAGCAGCCGCAGCGCCGCCTTCGCCAGCGCCTCCGCGTCCTCCACCGGGAACAGCTCGCCCGCGTCACCGCCGTCCAGCACCTGCTTGAACGCGTCCAGGTCGCTGGCCAGCACCGGCGCCCCCGCCGACATCGCCTCGACCAGGATGATCCCGAAGCTCTCGCCGCCGGTGTTCGGCGCCACGTACAGGTCGACGCTGCGCAGCAGCCGGGCCTTCTCCCGGTCGCTGACCATGCCGAGGAACTCCACCTGCGCGCGGACCTCCGGCGCCAGCCCGGCGACGGCCTCCTCCTCGTCCCCCTTGCCGGCCACCAGCAGCCGCACCCCCGGCCGCTCCGCCAGGATCGCCGGCATCGCCGCCAGCAGCGTCGGCAGGCCCTTGCGCGGCTCGTTGATCCGGCCGATGAAGCCGATCGTGCCGGGCTCCCCCGCGGCCGCACGGCCGGTCCACCGCGGGTCCGGCTCGGCCTCGGCGAAGAAGCCGACGTCCACGCCGTTGGGGATCACCACCGCGTCCCCGCCGAGGTGCTCGACGAGGGTCCGCCGGGCGTACTCGCTCACCGCGATCCGCGCCCGCATCTTCTCCAGCCCCGGCTGCAGGATCGGCGAGGCCGCGATCATCGCCCGCGAGCGCGGGTTCGAGGTGTGGAAGGTGCCGACCATCGGCCCGGTCGCCGACCAGGCGGCCAGCATCGACAGGCTCGGCGAGGCCGGCTCGTGCACGTGCAGGATGTCGAAGCGGCCGTCGTTCAGCCACCGCCGCACCCGCGCCGCCGACAGGATGCCGAAGCTCAGCCGCGCCACCGACCCGTTGTACGGGACGGCCACCGCCCGGCCGGCCGAGACCACGTACGGCGGCAGCGCCTCGTCGTCCTCCGCCGGCGCCAGCACCGACACCTCGTGGCCCAGGCCGATCAGGTGCTCGGCGAGGTCCCGGATGTGGAACTGCACCCCGCCGGGCACGTCCCAGTCGTACGGGCAGACGATGCCGATCTTCACTGGTTCCTCACGTTTTCTCGGGACGGGTGCCGGTCGGACGGCGTGATCAGGACCCGGAGGCCTCGGCGGCGGGCTCGCCGGCCGGCTCCGCGGCCGCCGCGGGGCGGGCCGCCGGACGCCCGGCCGCTGCCTCCACCGTGGCACGCACCGGCAGGTCGGCGAGCCAGAACCGCTGCAGCATGTGCCAGTCCTCCGGGTGCTCCCGGATGCCCAGCTCCCAGACCCCCGCCAGCTCCTGCACCATCACCCGGGTCCGCTCCTGCCGGTCCCCCTCCGCCGGCACCGGGACCTCCGGGTGGATCCGCGCCCGCATCACCGGCCCGTCGTACCAGAGCGTCACCGGCAGCAGCGCCGCCCCGGTCCGCTGGCACAGCGCCGCCGGACCGGCCGGCATCCGCGTCGCCTCGCCGAAGAAGGACACCTCGATCCCGGCCTCCGAGAGGTCCCGGTCACCCACCAGGCAGACCAGCCGCCCCTCCCGGAGCCGCCGCGCCAGCGTGCCGACCACACTGACCCCGCTGCCGGTCAGCGCCAGCACCTCCATGCCGAGGCTCTCGCGGAACGCCACGAACCGGTCGAACAGCCGCTCCGGCTTCAGCCGCTCGGCGACCGTCGTGAACGGGTACCCCTCCAACGCCACCCAGGCGCCCGCGAGGTCCCAGTTGCCCATGTGCGGCAGCGTTATCACCGCGCCGCGACCGGACTCCATCGCCTCCCGCAGGTGCTCGAAGCCCTCCACCCGGACGTCCCGGGCCACCCGCTCCCGGCTCCACACCGGCAGCCGGAACGACTCCATCCAGTACCGCAGGTACGAACGCATCCCGGCCCGCGACAGCTCCCGCAGCCGGGCCTCCTCCACCCCCGGGCACACCCGCAGCAGGTTCGCCTCCAACTGCAGCACCCGCTTGCCGCGCTTGCGCCACGCGAAGTCGGCGAGCCCGTCGAACAGGCCGCGCGCGGCCGGCTCGGGCAGGTGCCTCAGCACCGCCCAGCCCAGCGCGTACGCCGAGTACACCAGTCGGTCCTTCACCGCAGGCCCGCCCCCTTCAGCTCCCGGCCGCCACTCGGTCGGCCTCGAACGCCTCCCGGCGCACCGTCAGCATCCGCTGGAACACCGTCACCAGGCTGCCCGCCGCGACCAGCCACAGCGCCACCGGCAGCAGCCACTCCACGTACGGCACACCGAACGTGGACAGACCGGCCACCCCGGCCGCCACCAGGCTGATCACCAGCCGCTCGGCCCGCTCCACCAGCCCCGACACGTCGCACGGCAGCCCCTGGCTCTCCGCCCGCGCCTTGGTGTACGACACCACCAGACCGCTCGCCAGGCAGAACACCGCCACCGCGCAGAGCAGGTTGTTGTCGCCCTTCCCCGCGTACCACATGGCCAGGCCGCCGAAGATCGCCGCGTCCGCCACCCGGTCCAGCGTGGAGTCCAGGAACGCACCCCACTTGCTCGTCCGGCCCAGCTGCCGCGCCATGTTCCCGTCCACCAGGTCCGAGAAGATGAACAGCGTGATCGTGATGGTGCCCCAGAAGAACTCCCCGCGCGGGAAGAACACCAGCGCACCCGCCACCGAACCGGCGGTACCGATCAGCGTCACCGCGTCCGGGCTCACCCCCAGCCGGATCAGGAACGCGGCGAACGGGGTCAGGACACGTGTGAAGAAGGCACGCGCGTATTTGTTGAGCATGGCCTTCCCGACCGCTCCGATCTCCCTGGTACCCGCCTGCGGCGGGCGTGCGCGGCAGACGGCCGACTGGATCAGCCCAACCGGCGCACCCATCGTAGCCACGCCGACGACACGCTCCGGCGCACCGCACCGCCCACCGCCCCCGGCCCCCGGCCCGCCCGGCACCCCCGGCGCACGGACGCACACGCACGGTCACCGGGACCGCCGCCCCGCGCGCCGCGACCCGGCGCCCCGCGGACACCGCACCTAGACTTTTCACGTCAGCCCCGGCGCCACGGGAGGAGACCCCGATGCCCGACCGCAGCACCGCACGAGCCGGCCAGGCGCCCACCGTCACCGGCCCCGGCCAACTGCGCAACGTCGTCCTCATCGGCTGCAGCGGCGTGGGCAAGACCACCCTCGCCGAATCACTCGCCCACGCCGCCGGCGCCGTCGGCCGCGCCGGCCGCGTCACCGACGGCAACACCGTCTCCGACCACGAGGACATCGAGCACCAGCAGCAGCGCTCCGTCCAGCTCTCGCTGCTCCCCCTCGAATGGAACGGCATCAAGGTCAACCTGCTCGACCCGCCCGGCCACCCCGACTTCACCGCCGACCTCCGGGCCGCCCTGCACGCCGCCGACGCCGCCGTCTTCGTCGTCTCCGCCACCGACCCGGTCACCGCCCCCACCCGCGCCCTCTGGCGCGAATGCACCGCCGAAGGCATCCCGCGCGCCATCGCCGTCGCCAAGCTCGACATCGCCCGCAGCAGCTTCGACGACATCCTCACCGCCTGCCACGACGCCTTCGACCTCGGACCGGACACCCTGCGCCCGCTCTTCCTGCCCGTCCGCCACGACGGCCGCCCCGACGGCAGCGTCGACCTCCTCACCGGCCACACCTACGGCCAGGCCGACCCCCTCCCCGACACCGGCCCCGCCCGGGAGAGCCTCGTCGAGGCCATCTCCGGCCAGGACGACACCCTCATGGAGCGCTACCTCTCCGGCGATCCCCTCGACACCGACGCCCTCGAAGCCGGCATGAAGCGCGAAGTCCTCGCCTGCACGCTCCACCCCGCCGTCCCCACCAGCGAGACCGGCCTCGGCGCCACCGAACTCCTCGACCTGATCACCACCACGTTCCCCGACCCCACCGAACGCACCCGCCCCGCCCCCGACTGCGACCCGGACGCCCCGCTCGCCGCCCAGGTCGTCCGCGTCACCGGCGACGCCTACGTCGGCCGGATCAGCCTGCTGCGCGTCTACGCCGGCACCCTGCGCCCCGACACCCGGATCCACCTCACCGGCCCCGAACACCCCGCCGACCAGGACGGCGACGAACGCGTCACCGGCCTCACCAGCCCCTTCGGCAAACTCCAGCGCGCCGTCCCGCACGCCGTCGCCGGGGACCTCGTCTGCGCCGCCAAGCTCACCAGCGCCCGCGCCGGCGACACCGTCCACGAACCCGGCCACCCGGTCAAGCTCGACGCCTGGACCCTGCCCGAGGCCCTGCTGCCGATCGCCGTCGAGGCCCACAGCAAGGCCGACGACGACAAGCTCTCCCAGGCCCTCGCCCGGCTCGTCGCCGAGGACCCGGCCCTCCGCCTGGAACAGAACCCCGACACCCACCAGCTGGTCCTCTGGTGCACCGGCGAGGCCCACGCCGAGGTCGTCCTCGACCGCCTCCGCGGCCGGCACGGCGTCCACGTCGACACCGTCGAACCCAGGGTCGCCCTCCGCGAGACCTTCGGCACCGCCGCCGCCGGCCACGGCCGCCTGGTCAAACAGTCCGGCGGCCACGGCCAGTACGCCATCTGCGACCTCGAGGTCGAACCCCTTCCGGCCGGCTCCGGCTTCGAGTTCCAGGAACACGTCGTCGGCGGCGCCGTCCCCAAGCACTTCATCCCCTCCGTCGAGAAGGGCGTCCGCGCCCAGCTCGCCAAGGGCGTCTCCACCGGCCACCCGCTCGTCGACGTCCGGGTCACCCTCACCGACGGCAAGGCGCACTCCGTCGACTCCTCCGACTCCGCCTTCCAGACCGCCGCCGCCCTCGCCCTGCGCGACGCCGCCGGACACGCCGTCATCCGGCTGCTCGAACCCGTCGCCGCCGTCAGCGTCCTGCTCCCCGACGACTACCTCGGCGCCGTCCTCACCGACCTCTCCGCCCGCCGCGGCCGCGTCCTCGGCACCGAGACCGGCGGCCCCGCGCTCACCCTGCTGCGCGCCGAGGTCCCCGAACTCGAACTCATCCGCTACCCCGTCGACCTGCGCTCACTCACCCACGGCACCGCCGAGTTCACCCGCGCCCACGTACGCCACGAACCCATGCCCGCCGCACTCGCCGCCCGCTACACCGACGACGCCGGCCGCTGAGCCCGCGGCAGCGAACAGGCCGGCGTCCCGCCCGGCATCCGGTGCCGGTTCACCGCCACCCAGCGGTACGCCACGCCCGCCACCGGCCGCACCGGCGCCAGCGCCAGCAGCCCGCCCAGGTACGCCCACACCCCGCCCGAACGCATCAGCAGCCGCGCCACCGCCTGCGCGCCGCCGTACACCCGGCCCGCCGGCGTCACCCACAGCACCTCGCGCCCGGCCCGCTCCCGGGACACCTCACCGCGCCCGCCGGCCAGCGCGTCCAGCTCCGCCAGGTCCGCGAACTGGAACGGCACCGCGTCCCAGCCCCCCGAGGCCAGCGTCTGCCGCAGGTACCGCTCCGCCCAGCCCGCGCACGTCGTACAGAAGGCACAGTCCCCGTCGAAGACCAGCACCGGATCCCGCATCGCAGCTCCCTCGGATCGCTCCATGCGCCCATCGTGCCCCATTGCGCCCCACCGGCCCTCCGACCGGGGCATCACCGGTGCGAAAGGCGGGCATCATGCCCCACGAGCCCGACGTGGCCCGAACGTGACGGTACTTCAGACGATCATCGGCGCAGCACTACCGGGGCACGGTAACCTGCCGCTGACAAGGGGAGGAGGGGACGCCACCGTGACCACACTCGACATGACTCCGGGTGCGCAGATACCCCGGACCGACGCCGGCCCGCAGACCGCCGTCACCCAGGCGCTCTCCTCGGCCGCCTACCGCGACGGCGAGATCGGCGAGTTCGTCACCGCGGTCACCGACGCCGGCGAGAAGAAGGGCCGGTTCGCGCTCTTCCGCCCCAACCTCGGCGAGGCCTTCAGCCGCGCCGTGATCGGACGCGCCCTCGGCGGCGACCGCAAACCGCTCGTCCCGTCCTTCGGCATCGACACCCGCCAGATCGTCGAACACTGCCTCGCCGCCGAGGACCTCCGGACCGCCCGCGACCGCCGGCTCACCACCGTCACCGTCATCACCGGCCTCCTCTTCCTGCCCGGCACCCTGCTCTGGCTCGGCGCCTTCCAGCTCCGCGCCTGGCTCAAGCGGGACAACCCGAAGAACGCCCCCTTCTACGGCACGCTGGTGCTCATCGCCGCCGTCGCCGTCGCCCTGCTGCTCGCCGTCCGACCGCCCGCCGCCGGCCTGCTCGGCATCTACCTGCGCCTGGTCATGCTCGCCCCGGTCATCGGCTGGTACCTCGCCAAGCGCATCGTGCTCGCCTCCGCCCAGGACCTGCGCGCCCGCTGGACGGCCCTGGTCGAGGGCAACGCCGTCGCCGCCACCGTCCCCAGGGCCGTCCCCCGCGACGACCTGGACAAGAAGGCCGCCGACCTGCGCGCCAAGCTCGGCCGCCTGGAGTCCGAGCAGGAGACCAACATCCAGCACTACGCCGGCCGCAAGGGCATCCTCGGCGTCGGTCGCCGCTGGGGCGAGTGGCGGCTGGTCGACAACCTGCGCCCGGCCGACGGCCACGCCGACTACCGCGCCTTCCACCCCTGGGACCTCGTCCGCAAGATCTCCGGCCACCTCAAGGGCCTCGGCATCAGCGACGTCGCCAACAGCGGGATCCCCGGCGTCGCCGTCAAGCAGTGGGTGGTGCTGGAGGTCGGCGAGGGCGCCGACGAGATCGGCCGCCCGGACGGCGCCGACATGGACGGCGACCGGATGCGCGAGTTCGCCGTCCAGAGCATCGCCGACAAGCAGACCTTCGCCGGCGGCCCCCGGCACTACCTCGCCACCCAGTTCGTCACCCACGACGGCAAGCTGGTCATCACCTTCACCGTCACCGTCGTGCTGCTCGCCCACACCATGAACATCACGGTGGCCGGCTACGCGCTCGGACCGGTCAACGGGGTCTTCTTCGACAAGCCCAAGCCGAAGGAGAAGACGGTCCCCAAGCCCGTGCGCTTCTGGGAGGAGCAGACCGTCCAGCTCCCCCTGATCGACAACGACGAGGTGGTCCGCCAGGCCGTCCGCGCACCGTTCCAGCGGATGCCCGGCCTGCTCGCCTGGCTCGGCGGCGGCCTCGGCCTGCCCGAGCCCTTCGGCTTCCGGCACGCCTGGGCCGCGCCGCCGTGGAACTCCCGCTCCATGACCGACAACGCGCTCAACGTCGCCAACCCGGTGCTCAGCGCGGTGCACACCGCCACGCTGGAGTTCCTCCAGGAGCACGACCTCGACACCGAGCGCTTCTTCAAGAACCGCGCCTCGATCATCAAGTCCGAGGTGCAGGGCAGCCGCCCGTTCAGGGTCGACCAGTACGACGCCGGCTGAGCCGGGAACGCGGAAGGGCCGCCGCCGGAAATCCCCGGCGGCGGCCCTTCCGCATCCGCTCAGTCCTGCGGCCAGGCCTCGGCGAGCATCTTCCGGGTGTCCGCCAGCAGCTGCGGCAGCACCTTGGTGTGGCCGACCACCGGCATGAAGTTGGTGTCCCCGCCCCAGCGCGGCACCACGTGCTGGTGCAGGTGCGCCGCGATCCCGGCACCGGCCGCCGCACCCTGGTTCATCCCGATGTTGAAGCCGTGCGCCCCCGAGGCCGCCCGCAGCGCCGTCATCGCGTTCTTGGTGAACACCGCCAGTTCGGCGGTCTCCGCCTCGTCTAGCTCGGTGTAGTCGGCGACGTGCCGGTACGGGACGACCATCAGGTGGCCGCCGTTGTACGGGTAGAGGTTGAGCACCGCGAACACCGCGCCGCCGCGCGCGACGACCAGCCCGTCCTCGTCGCTCAGCGACGGGATCGAGCAGAACGGGCAACCGTCGTCCGGAGCCGGGCCGGTGGGCTTGTTCTCGCCCTGGATGTACGCCATCCGATGGGGGGTCCACAGGCGGCGGAAGCCGTCCGGCTCGCCGACGCCCCGCTGCAGTTCCGGCTCAGTCGTCATGCTGATCAGCATATTCGCCCGGCGTGGCTTGCAAAGCAGTGCGGGGCAGACTCCCTGAGGAGACTGCCCCGCACCCGCCGTCGTCTACGGCGTCACACCTGGATGCGGCGCTCCACGGCGTCCACGATCTCGGCGACCGCCTCGGCCACCGGCACGCCGTTCTTCTGCTCGCCGTTGCGGTAGCGGAAGGAGACCGCGCCCGCCTCGACGTCGTCGTTGCCCGCGATCAGCATGAACGGCGTCTTGGCCTTCTGCGCGTTCCTGATCTTCTTCTGCATCCGGTCGTCCGAGGTGTCCACCTCGACGCGGATCCCGCGCTTCTTCAGCTCGGCCGCGACCTCCAGCAGGTACGGCACGTGCTCGTCGGTGATCGGGATACCGGTCACGGTGACCGGGGCGAGCCACGGCGGCATGGCGCCGGCGTAGTGCTCCAGCAGCACCGCGAAGAACCGCTCGATCGAGCCGAACAGCGCACGGTGGATCATGACCGGCCGCTGGCGCGAGCCGTCCGCCGCGGTGTACTCCAGGTCGAACCGCTCGGGCAGGTTGAAGTCGAGCTGGATGGTGCTCATCTGCCAGGTACGGCCGATGGCGTCCTTCGCCTGCACCGAGATCTTGGGGCCGTAGAAGGCCGCGCCGCCCGGGTCCGGCACCAGCGGCAGGCCCTGCTTCTCGGCCACGGCGGCGAGGACCGCGGTGGCCTCCTCCCAGGTCTCGTCGCTGCCGACGTACTTGACCGGGTCCTTGGTGGAGAGCTCCAGGTAGAAGTCGGTCAGACCGTAGTCGCGCAGCAGGTTGAGCACGAAGGTCAGCGTCGAGTCGAGCTCCTCCGCCATCTGCTCGCGGGTGCAGTAGATGTGCGCGTCGTCCTGGGTGAAGCCGCGGGCGCGGGTCAGGCCGTGCACGACGCCGGACTTCTCGTAGCGGTACACCGTCCCGAACTCGAAGAGGCGCAGCGGGAGTTCACGGTACGAGCGGCCGCGCGCGTCGAAGATCAGGTTGTGCATCGGGCAGTTCATGGGCTTCAGGTAGTAGTCCACGCCCTCGTCGAGCTGCATGGGCGGGTACATACCGTCCGCGTACCAGTCCAGGTGGCCGCTCTTCTCGAAGAGCTTCCCCTTGGTGGCGTGCGGGGTGTAGACGAACTCGTAGCCCTCCTCCTCGTGCCGGCGGCGCGAGTAGTCCTCCATGGCGCGGCGGATGATGCCGCCCTTGGGGTGGAAGACGGCGAGGCCGGAGCCGATCTCCTCCGGGATGGAGAAGAGGTCGAGCTCGTTGCCCAGCTTGCGGTGGTCGCGCTTCTCGGCCTCGACCAGGAAGTCGAGGTGGGCCTTGAGCTCGTCCTTGGTCGGCCAGGCGGTGCCGTAGATGCGCTGGAGCATCGGGTTCTTCTCGCTGCCGCGCCAGTAGGCGGCCGCGTTGCGCATCAGCTTGAACGCCGGGATGTGCCGGGTGGAGGGCAGGTGCGGGCCGCGGCAGAGGTCGCCCCAGCACTGCTCGCCGGACTTGGCGTCCAGGTTGTCGTAGATGGTCAGCTCGCCGGCGCCGACCTCGACGTCCGCGCCCTCGCCGGCGGTGGCGGCGGAGCCCTTGAGGCCGATCAGTTCCAGCTTGAACGGCTCGGCGGCCAGCTCCTCGCGGGCGGACTCGTCGGTGACCACGCGGCGGGAGAACTTCTGCCCGCGCTTGATGATCTCCTGCATCTTCTTCTCGATGGCCTTGAGGTCATCGGGGTGGAACGGCTTCTCGACGTCGAAGTCGTAGTAGAAGCCGTCCTTGACCGGCGGGCCGATGCCGAGCTTGGCCTCCGGGAAGAGCTGCTGCACGGCCTGGGCCATGACGTGCGCGGTGGAGTGGCGCAGGATGTCGAGGCCGTCCTTGCTGCCGATCGCGACCGGCTCGACCTCGTCGCCGTCCTGGACGACGTAGGCGAGGTCCTTGAGCTGGCCGCCGAGGCGGGCGGCGATGATCGAGCGGTCGTCGGCGAAGAGCTCGGCGGCCGTAGTGCCCGTGGTCACCACGCGCTCTTCCCGATCGGGTTCGCGGTTGATGATTACCCGGACGTCCGTCACCGGTCTCTCCTGACGTGCTGGATTCATAGGACGCAGCACTGCGCTGCGCGTGACGATGGTACCGAGAGCACCACCCCCACCGTGCACCTACGCCCCCTGTCCCCCTTCTCCCAGGCTCTTCAGCAGCCGCTGCCGTTCGGCTTCTTCGAGCCCGCACGGTTCCAGGCCGTGCGGGTGGGTGAGCCGGCGGAAGCCGCCGCGCCGCTCCAGCCGGCCGCTGACCTTGACCGGAGCGCCCGCCAGGTGGGCTTCGGCGGCCAGCCGGTACGCCGGGTCGGCGAGCCGGACCCGCACCTCGCTGACCTCGGCGCCGCCGAGCACCCGCAGCCGGACGGTGCCCGGGCCGGCCGGGTCGGCGCGCTTGAGCCGCACCACCACCCCGGTCACGGTGACCGCGACGGCGGGCTCGATCCGTTCCAGCAGCGCGGCTGCCTCCGCCAGGGCGGGCAGGTCGCCGGGCGAGAACTCCAGGGCGATCCGCCGGTCCCCGAAGCCGCCGGGCGGCCCGGCCGCGGCCGACCAGGCGACGGTGAGCCGGCCGGCGGTCGCGCCGCGCACCAGCTCCTCGACGGACTGCACCAGTTCCCGGCTGACCCCGGCCTGGACGGCGTTCTCGAACGCCTCCGGCCCGCCGCTGACCCGCCGGTAGTCGACGGCGTCGCGCAGCGCCTCCAGGGCGCGGACCAGCGTGGTCACGGCGGCCCGGCCCTCGGGGGCGGGGGTGTAGGCGGTGAGGCCGGCACCGCTCTCCGGTACGAGGCCGGGTTCGACCAGGAGGACGTGCTCCAGGAAGTCCCCGGCCCAGGCGTCGAGCCGGGCGCCGAAGTAGGCGGCCCTGGTCCGCCCGGCCTTGGCGCCGGCCGCGAGCATCGCACGGGCCGCCCGCCGGAGCTGCTCGGCGTCGTCCCAGGGTGCGGTGCCGGCCGGGCCGGGCAGCTCGCGCCGCCACTGCAGCTCGTCGCCGGGCACGGTCAGCGCCAGCAGGATCGAGCGGGCGGAGGGGCTGCGGGAGCGGGACAGCGCGGTCACGGCGTCGGCTAGCAGCTCGACGGCGTCGTCGAAGCCGTCGCCGGAGGGCACCAGCAGGCTGGTGCCGGGGTCCGCGTCGTCCGGGGGCGTCCAGCGCCCGTAACGGGCGGACGGTCCGCCGCGGCGGACCCAGCCGTGCCGGGCGAGCAGCGTGGCGAGCACCGCCGGGTCGACGGCGGCCGGGTCGGGCAGCGGCCGGGCGGCGCCCTGCGGCCCGTGTGGCAGCGTCATGGTCCTGCTCCTCCCCGCCGGGGGCGGGGCCGTCACGGGCTGCCGCCCGCGCCGACCCGCGCCATGATGTCGCACAGTGCACGGTCGTCGAAGACCTTCGCGGTGGGCACCCGGACGTTGGTCCGGTGCCGCCCGGTGACCGGGTGGCCGGCCAGGTTGACCCAGTAGCAGCAGTGCCGCAGTTCCAGCGCGTCCGGCCGGGCGGCCAGCCATTGGTCGACCCGGCGCGGCAGCAGCATCACGACCAGGATCCGCGGCACCGCGACGCGGGCGCGGGCCAGCTTGCGCAGGTGGTCGTTGTCCAGGGTGAAGCTGAAGTGCGTGCCGCGCGGCTCGGGCGCGATCTGCTGGGTGGCCTTGAGCTGGATCTTGATGGTGACCTCGTCGTCCACGTCGTGGGCGCGGGAGCCGTGGCTGACCTGCCAGTCGATCCCGTTGTCCGGGAAGGGCTGGGAGAGCGAG
This sequence comes from Kitasatospora sp. NPDC047058, assembly GCF_040643935.1. Lineage (NCBI taxonomy): Bacteria > Bacillati > Actinomycetota > Actinomycetes > Kitasatosporales > Streptomycetaceae > Kitasatospora > Kitasatospora sp. NPDC047058. The sequence continues at coordinate 60,310 of NZ_JBEYVJ010000004.1, forward strand.
CAGCCGGCCGCGGCGGCGACCGCGTGCAGGTAGCCGACCTGCAGCGTCTCCATGCAGGCCGTCACCGCCAGGTCTCCCCGCAGGACGGCCGCCGCCTCCTCGGGCTGCGGCTGGGTCAGCGCCATCGCCCCGTCGCCTCCCCCGGCACCCGGGCCCCGTCCGGATTCGAACAGGACACCTGCCCGCAGGGTGCCCGGCCGGGCGGCGGCCAAACGGTTGAGCGGACGTCAGGAGCGGTATCACCCTCTCGGAACGCAGTACCTGAGGGGCAGTCATGCAGCAGCACTGGTACACCGGCCCGCTCGCCTCCTTCGACACCGAGACCACCGGCGTGGACGTCGAGTCCGACCGGATCGTCTCGGCCGCCCTGGTCGTCCAGCCCGCCCCGGGCGTCCCCGCGGAGACCGCCGCCTGGCTGGCCGACCCGGGCGTGCCGATACCCGAGGGCGCCCGCGCGGTGCACGGCATCACCGACGAGCGGGTGCGCGCGTTCGGCCGCCCGGCCCGGGCGGTGGTGGCGGAGGTCGCCCGGGCCCTGGCCGAACAGGCCCGCGCCGGGCGGCCGGTGGTGGTGATGAACGCGCCGTACGACCTGACCCTGCTGGACCGGGAGTTGCGCCGGCACTGGTCGGTGCCGCTGGCGGACGTGGTGGGCCCGGACGGGCTCGTGGTGCTCGACCCCCGGGTTCTGGACAAGCACGTCGACCGCTACCGCAAGGGCCGGCGCACGCTGACCGACCTGTGTGCGCACTACGGGGTCGAGCTGGCCGGCGCCCACGACGCGGCGGCGGACGCGACGGCGGCCCTGGAGCTGGTCCGGGCGATCGGTCGGCGCTACCCGGCGGCGCTGGGCGGGCTGTCGGCGGCGGAACTGCACCTGCGACAGGCGGTCTGGCACGCGGCGCAGGCGCGGGGGCTGCAGAGCTGGTTCGACCGCACGGGGACGCCGGAGCGGGTGGACCTCTCCTGGCCGCTGCGGCCGGCCCGCTGCGGGTGCGGGCGGCGGCTGTCGCCGCAGCACAGCTGCGAGGTCGCGGCGTAGCGGAGCGGGGTGACGGTGGGCGGGTGCGTCCGGTGAGCCGGACTGCTGTGGTGGTCTGCCTGCTTGGCCCGCCGTGGTTGGTCCGCGAACGCCGCAGGCCCTGACCGGTCTTCCGATCAGGGCCTGCGTGCTGTCCGGTGGGCGATACTGGGATCGAACCAGTGACCCCTTCGGTGTGAACGAAGTGCTCTCCCGCTGAGCTAATCGCCCGGGCAACGAGAAGAACAGTAGCACCATTCGGGGGGTGTCGTACAACTCGGCCCCGTCGCGGACTGCCGACGCACCTGCAGGACTTGCACTCCGGACGGAAGATGACTGCGCCTCAGCCCGATTCCGGGGGAACTTCCGAGCAGTTGTTCAGGCGGCTGTTCCGCGTATTACGGAAATACATGTGAGGCCCAGCCGATAATCGACTGGGCCTCACATATCACAATGCATTCCGGTGGGCGATACTGGGATCGAACCAGTGACCCCTTCGGTGTGAACGAAGTGCTCTCCCGCTGAGCTAATCGCCCGGGTGCAGGGAAAACATTACCGCATCCGGCGGGGTGCTCCGAACACCCCGCTCCCCGGGCACCCCGTCCGCCCGGTCCCCCGGACGGCCCACACCGGTGGCGGCCGCCCCGGGGGTCAGTGCTCGTTGATCTTCCACGGCATGACCAGCCCGTACTCGGCCAGGTACCAGGCGCCGATCCCGGCGATCACCACGAGGCCGATCACGGTGAGCGTGATGTTGCGCCGGCGGACCTTCGGGTCCAGCGCCTTCTGGGCGGCCTCGGCGACCTTGCGGCGGGTCCAGCGCAGGACCAGCTGGGCCCAGACGAACTCGGTCGCCCAGATGCCCATGCCCAGGAAGATGACCACCCAGCCCGGGCCGGGCAGCGGCAGCAGGACCACGCCGAACGCGACCACGGCGAGCCCGGCCAGGAAGACCGCCACCTGCCAGCTCAGGTGGAGCGGCCGGGACCGCCGGATGAAGTGCGGCGCGCGCGAGCCGAGCGGACGGCCACCGTCCGCGCCGGCGTCCTCCCGGCCCTCGTCCCGACCGTCGTCCCGGCCCTCGTCCCGGCCCTCGTCCTCCGCCCCCGGCTGTGCTCCCGTGTCCTCCGGCACGACCGCCTCTCCCGTTCTCGAGTTCCCGCCCGCGTTCCCGCGCGCCTTGTCGCTTCGCACAGTCATGCCAGGAAACTAACCGAGAACCGCCCCGTTAATGCCCAGGCGGGCGCGCTGTGCCGATTCCGCAATGCGCCGTAAGGGGTACGACTCGCGCCCGAATCGGGACAGAGGGGTTTACATCGGTCCCGGAGGTGGGATGGTCCGTTCGCCGACGTGCGATTCCCCGAGCGCACACTGAGCGAAAGGCCATGGCGCTTATGAACACCACGGTCAGCTGCGAGCTGCACCTGCGCCTCATCGTGTCCAGCGAGTCATCACTGCCCGTCCCCGCGGGCCTGCGCTACGACACCGCCGACCCCTATGCCGTGCACGCCACGTTCCACACCGGCGCCGACGAGACCGTGGAGTGGGTGTTCGCCCGAGATCTCCTTGCGGAGGGGCTGCACCGACCCACCGGTACCGGCGACGTCCGGGTGTGGCCCTCGCGCAGCCACGGGCAAGGGGTGGTCTGCATCGCGCTGAGCTCTCCGGAAGGAGAAGCCCTGCTGGAGGCCCCGGCCCGGGCGCTTGAGTCGTTCCTCAAGCGGACGGACGCCGCCGTGCCCCCCGGCACCGAACACCGTCACTTCGACCTCGACCGGGAGCTGTCCCACATCCTCGCCGAAAGCTGACCCCGACCGGAAGGCGGTCACGCCCCGCTGTCGACGGGGCCGCACCTCCTGCCGTCACACCGCAGCCGTCCTACTCGGGGGCACGGCCGCAGACTCAGCCGCGCACGACGCGGTCTCGGGGCCGGTGAACGGTCCCGCTCCCATCCGGAGCGGGCACGGCACCGCAGGCGCCCGGCACCGGAGCCGGCCATCCAACGGGTGGCCGGCCTCGTTGCCGGGCGCCGCCGTCTTTCCGGGCAGCCGGGCGGCCCCGGCCGGCCCGTACGGACGTGCAGCGGGCGCACGGCCCTTCGGGAGAAGCTCCGCCGGGCGCGGCGGGGCCGGTAAGGTCTGGGTTGACCGTAGACGCGGGGTGCCGACGGCCCCCTCCGCGCGAGGAGCCCCACGTGCTGATCACCCATGACACCGAGTGCGCGCTGAGCATCCTCGTCGAGCTGCTCAACACCGCACCCGAGGTGTGCGGCACCGAGCTGCTGCCCGACGTGGCCGCACTGGACGCCTTCGTGGTCCGCCAGGAGATCAGCGAGGTCGACTCGCTGACCGAGGACGACCTGCGCAACGTGCACCAGCTGCGCTCCCGGCTGCGCGAGGTGTTCGGCACCGAGGGCACCGCCGAGGCCGCCGAGCTGGTCAACGCCCTGGTCGCCGACGCCGGCACCACGCCCCGGCTGACCAACCACGACCACCACGGGTGGCACATCCACTACTTCGCGCCGCACGCCGCGCTGCACGACCACCTCGCGGCCGAGCTGGGCATGGCGCTGGCCTTCATCCTGACCGCGGGCGAGCGCGAGCGGCTGCGCCGCTGCGAGGCGCCGGACTGCGCGCGCGTCTTCGTGGATCTCTCGCGCAACCGCTCCCGCCGCTACTGCGACAGCCGCACCTGCGGCAACCGGCTGCACGTCGCGGCCTACCGGGCCCGGCAGCGCTCGGCCGAGGCCGAGGCCGTGACCTCGGCCTGAAGCCACTGAGGTCCCTGGGACTCCCGAGGCGCCCGGGGGTGCTGGGGGTACTGGGGCCGGCCGTGGTGCTCAGATGCCGCGACGGCGCAGGATCTCCTCGATGTCGGCGAATTCGCCGCCGAGTCCGTCGTCCCGCTTCCCGGCCTTCGCCGGCTTGTCGGCCTTCCCTGTCTTCCCTGCCTTCCCGGCCTTCCCGGCCGGCGGTCGCGCGGGCGCAGCGGGGACGGCGGGCCGTGCGGGGGCCGGTCCGGTGGCTGCCGGGCCGGGCTCGGCGTGGTCCACGGCGCGGCGGCCCACCCAGCGGGTGGTGGCCAGCAGGCCGGCCGAGACGGCGAGGAGCGCGATGCCCGTCCAGACGCGCGGGTCGAAGACCAGCGCGGTGGCCCAGTCGGCGATCTCGCTGCCGATCGTCCGCGCCACCGGGAAGAGGCCGGTCAGGTAGAGCCCGGCCGGCAGCAGCGCCACGGCGAACCAGCGGGTCGCGGAGAGGTAGCGCCGGCGGTACGCGCGCAGCCCGGCCACGGCCACCCCGGCGGCGGTGAGCGCGAAGCTGACGGCCGCCGTCAGCACGGCCCCACCCGGGCCGGGCCGGACGTGCTGGTCATCCTGGTCGTTCCGGTCATCGGACCTCCCGTCGCTCGGACCGGCACCCGGGCGCACCGCCGGAACGGCGCCGGGCCCACTAGTGGAACACTGGGGACATGATCGAAGGTTCCCTCCCCCGCCTCGAGTTCTGGTGCGAGCTCCAGTGCCCGGACTGCCGCACCGCCCTGGACGACGTACGGGCGCTGCGTGCCGAGTACGGCGACGCGCTCGCGATCGAGCTGCGTCACTTCCCGCTGGAGAAGCACAAGCACGCGTACGCCGCGGCGCAGGCCGCCGAGGAGGCGTTCGCGCAGGGGCTGGGCTGGCCGTACGTGGAGGCGCTGCTGGCGCGGGTCGGGGAGCTGGACGCGCGCGGCGAGGAGGTGCTGCTGGAGGTCGCCCGCGAGGTCGGGGTGGACGCCGGCGAGGTCGACACGGCGCTGGTCGACGGCCGGCACACGCTGATCGTGGACGCCGACCAGGCCGAGGGCAAGGCGATCGGGGTCACCGGTACGCCGACGTACGTGATCGCCGGGCAGCGGCTGGACGGCGGGAAGAGCCAGGACGGCCTGCGGGAGCGGATCAGGGCCGTCATCGAGGCCGCGAAGGCGTCCTGACGCCTCCTGATGCGCCGTCAACTTCGTTGCCGTGCTCGGAGTACCGCTTCAGAGCAGCGGCTTGCCGTAGACCCGGTTGGTGATCCGGTAGCCGAGTGACTCGTAGAGCCGGATCGCGACCTGGTTGCCGGTGAAGACGTTCAGGCCGAGGTCGTGCACGCCCGCCGCCAGGCACTCGCGTTCGGCGAGCAGCATCAGGGAGCGGCCGTGGCCCTTCCCCCGGTGGGCCTCGGCCACCTCCACGACCATCACCCAGGCGAGCGGCCCGCCGTCGGGCAGGTCGCGGACCCGCAGGGCCAGCCAGAGGGCGCCCAGCGGGTCCGGGCCGTCCCCGTCCCCGTAGAGGCGGCGCAGGGCCACGCCGGGGGTGTCGGCGCCCTGCGGCAGCAGGTGGACGTGGTCGGCGTCCGACTTGGCGCGCGCCTGAGCCTCGTCGAGGCCGGAGGAGACCAGGTCGCGGAGGTAGCCCTCCTTCGCCTCGGCGAGCCAGCCGGGGAAGTCCTCGGCGTCGATCCGGCGCGGCCGGAGGCCGGCGGGCAGCGCGGGTGCGGCGGTCAGGCGCTTGGCCATGTTCCGCATCCGCTCGGTATAGCCGAGGGTGGCGGCGAGGCCGCGGGCCGGCAGCGCCGCCTCCGGGATGTCGGCGTCCACCCGGGAGCAGCCCCAGCTGCGCAGGACCTCTTCGGCGGCCAGGGCGCCGAAGGTGCCGCGCCCGCGGCCGCGGCCCTCGCTGACCTCCAACTCCGAGATCTCTCCCCAGAGTTGGGGGCCGCGGGGAACGCTGGTGGTGCGCAGTGCGCCGACCGGGCGGCCGTTGGCGCAGATCTGCCAGCGTCTGGTGCGGCCGCCGGCGGTGGTGGGTGACTCCGGGCCCTCGGGGCGCAGCGTGGTCGTCATGTCGGGGTCCCTTCCCCACCGCGCGGGTGTTCTATCCGCCGGACCGGCGAACCGTCGCGGATCAGGGGTCGAGGTCGTCGCCGCTGCGCTCGGCGAAGACGGCCATCGCCTTGGCGGTGACCGGTCCGGGGCCCGGGAGTTCGCGGTCGTCGACGCGGGTGACGGCCTGGACGTCGCGCAGGGTGGAGGTCAGGAAGATCTCCTCGGCCTCGTGCAGCGCCTCGAGCGGCAGGTCGGTCTCCTCGGCGCCGCACCAGTCGATGACGAGCCGGCGGGTGATGCCGGCCAGGCAGCCGGAGGCGAGGGTGGGGGTGAGCAGCCGGCCGCCGAGGACGACGAAGACGTTGGAGCCGGTGCCCTCGCAGAGCCGGCCGGCGGTGTTGGCGAACAGTGCCTCGGAGGCGCGGACGCGGTGGGCCGCGGCGAGCGCGACGACGTTCTCCGCGTACGAGGTGGTCTTGAGGCCGGCGACGGCGCTGTGCTCGTTGCGGCGCCAGGGGACGACGGCGACGGCGGTGGTGTCGGGGCGGCGGGTGGCGGTGCCGAGGGAGGCGACCAGGGTGGGGGTGTCGTCGCCGCGTTCGGAGCCGAGCGGGGCGGCGCCGCCGGTGTAGGTGAGGCGCAGGCGGCCGAGCGGCATCGGGTTGGCGGCGAGGACCTGGGCGCAGGCCTCGCGGACCAGGTCGTGGTCCGGGTCGGGCAGGCCGAGGCCGCGGGCGGAGCGGGTCAGCCGGTCGAGGTGGCGGGTGAGCGCGAAGACCTGGCCGTCGACGGCCTTCAGGGTCTCGAAGACCCCGTCCCCGGTGGTGAGTCCGTGGTCGAGGACGGAGACGGCGGCGTCGGCGGAGTCGACGAGTGCGCCGTTGACCCAGCTCGTGGTCGGGTGCTGCATCGAGGGCTGCTCCTCAAGGCGGTTGTGCGGAGGTGGCGGGGCGGTGCGGCCCCGGCGCGGGGTGGGTGGGTCCGGCGTCGGACCGGGCAGGGGGTGGGGCGCCGCGGTCCTCAGTCGGTTCCGGCGCCCGACGCTATCGCGACCAGGCGGGCGGCCTTCAGTTCGGTTTCCGCCCACTCGCGCTCGGGGTCGGAGCCCCAGGTGATGCCGGCGCCGGTGCCGAACCGCAGCAGCGGTGCGCCGGGGTCGGTGCGGTCGATCCAGAAGGTGCGGATGCCGACGGCGAGTTCGCCTTCTCTTCGGTCGGCGTCGACCCAGCCGACCGCTCCGCAGTAGGGGCCGCGGGGGGCGGTCTCCAGGGCGTCGATGATCCGCAGGGCGCTGGACTTGGGGGCGCCGGTGACCGAGCCGGGCGGGAAGGTCGCGTCCAGCAGCCCGGGCCAGCCGGCGTCCGCGCGCAGGGTGCCCTGGACGGTGGAGACCAGGTGGACCAGGCCGGGGTGCTTCTCGACGGCGCAGAGGTCGGGGACGGTGACCGTGCCGGTCTCGCAGACCCGGCCGAGGTCGTTGCGGACCAGGTCGACGATCATCACGTTCTCGGCGTGGTCCTTCTCCAGCAGGTCGGCCTCGGTGCGGCCGGTGCCCTTGATCGGGCCCGAGGAGACGGTGCCGCCGTCGCGGCGGAGGTAGAGCTCGGGCGAGGCGGTGGCGATCTCGACGCCGTGCGCGGGCAGGCGGATCGTTCCGGCGTAGGGGGCCGGGTTCCCGTGGGCGAGGAGTCCGGTGAGGGCGTCGACGTCGGTGCGGGCCGGGTCGGGCAGCGGCGCGGTGAGCACGCGGCAGAGGTTGGCCTGGTAGACCTCGCCGGCCGCGATGTGCTCGCGGATCCGGCGGACGCCCGCGGTGTAGGCGGCGCGGTCGAGGGAGCTGTGCCAGCCGTCGGCGGCCGGTCCGCGCCAGCCCGCGCCGGACGGGGGCGCCGGGGCGGGGCGGAGGTCGTCGAAGCGGGCGCAGGTGAGCCGGCCCTCGAAGTCGTAGGCGACGGCCCAGAAGCCGGAGGAGTCGAGGGCCGCCGGGTCCGAGGTCACGTCGCGCAGCCCGGTGGCGAGGCGGCCGCCGAAGCGGGCGAGCGGGCTGAGGGGGTCGGGCTGGCCGGACACGGTTCTCCTGCACGGGGTGGGGCTGGGCTGCGGTGCCTGAAGTGTAGGTCGGGGGTGTCAGGGGGCTCAGGGGTGCCGGGGCTGCGCCGTAGGGGGCGTGAGCAGCGGCGGGCGTCGCGCGGGTGTGCGCCGGGTGGCCCGCGGATGATCATCCGGAACCGCCGCTGGTGGGGGCCGGTGGCCCCGTCGGACGGCCCCCGGGAGGGCGCTCGGCGGGCATCCCCGCGGCACGCTGCGGGAACGGATTTTTAGCTGGCCCGGGAATCCGCTAGAGTTCAACACGTCGCCAGGGAGCGCAGCCGAAGAAAAGCGGTGAAGATCCCGGGAGACAGGCGGACGTGGCTCAGTTGGTAGAGCATCACCTTGCCAAGGTGAGGGTCGCGAGTTCGAATCTCGTCGTCCGCTCGATGGAGAACAGTGTAAGATCGTTCTTCGTGTGTTGCCTGGTGGAGTGGCCGAGAGGCGAGGCAACGGCCTGCAAAGCCGTGTACACGGGTTCAAATCCCGTCTCCACCTCCAAGAGGATCACCCGGTTCCACCGGGAGACCTCCCCGCGCGATTAGCTCAGCGGGAGAGCACTACCTTGACACGGTAGGGGTCACTGGTTCAATCCCAGTATCGCGCACGTCGGATCCTTCGGGGTCTGCTGCAGGACCGCCACACCAGGCGCGATTAGCTCAGCGGGAGAGCACTACCTTGACACGGTAGGGGTCACTGGTTCAATCCCAGTATCGCGCACGTCGGGCCCTTCGGGGTCTGCTGCAGGACCGCCACACCAGGCGCGATTAGCTCAGCGGGAGAGCACTACCTTGACACGGTAGGGGTCACTGGTTCAATCCCA